>CAYNKF010000274.1:0-4045 GCA_964397705.1 uncultured Balneolaceae bacterium
CCATTGCAGTTAACCGGATTTGATGATATTCCTCAAGCCGGTGATAAGTTGGTTGCCCTTGATGATGAGAAGAAGGCCAAAGATATTGCCAATCAACGACAGCAAATCAAGCGGGAGCAAGAGCTACGTCAATCCAAGCATATGAGTCTTGATGATCTTTCCCGTCGTCTTGCGTTGGGTGAGATTGAAGATCTCAACCTTATTATTAAGGCAGATGTTGATGGATCAATTGAAGCACTATCTGGTGCATTGCAGAAGCTAAGCAACGAGGAGGTATCTGTGAATATAATTCATACAGGTGCCGGAGCTATTACTGAATCTGATGTATTGCTTGCCTCTGCTTCGGAAGCAATTATTATTGGTTTCCAGGTTCGTCCCACTTCCAATGCGCGTCAAGTAGCTGAGGAGGAAGAAATTGATATTCGACTCTTTAGTGTCATTTATGACGCCGTAGATGAGGTTAAGGATGCGATGGAAGGTATGCTCTCTCCTGAGATTAGCGAGCGATTGTACGGTAATGCTGAAGTTCGAGAAATCTTTAAAGTATCCAGTGTAGGAACCATTGCGGGTTGTTATGTAACTGATGGTAAGATTAATCGCAATAATCCGGTCCGAGTGGTTCGTGATGGCGTTGTGATCTACGATGGTGAAATTGATGCTCTGAAACGCTTTAAAGATGATGTTAAAGAAGTGAAGAGTGGCTACGAATGTGGTATCAGTATTGTAAACTATAATGATATCAAAGTTGGTGACGTCATCGAGAACTACGAGGTTGTCGAGGAACGTAGAAGTCTCGAAGACGTTAAAAGTGAGGATAGCTAACGCTTTAAGCATAATTTTAGATTATGAGTATTCGTACAGAAAGGCTTAGTGCCGTAATTAAGCGTGACCTTGGTAAAATTATTCAAAAAGGGTACCAACAAAGCGGTTCGTTTATTACGGTCACAAAAGTTGATGTGACACCTGATCTTCTCATTGCCAAGGTGCTGTTGAGCGTTTATGCCCCCGGTAAGGATGAAGATGCTATTTTTGCTTATCTGGAGGAAAATAATGCGGCAATCCGCAAGGATTTAGCATCCAAAATACGTCATCAAGTACGCCGGATTCCCGAATTGCATTTCATCAATGATAAGACAGCCGAACATGTAGAGAAGATGGAAAAGCTGTTTCAGAAAATTCGGAAGGAGCGAAAGCAGCGGGAAACTAACGAAGACGATGAAGAATAGTTCCGCTCATGGCGAAAGCGATACCGCTCGAAGAACTGCCGATATTCTCTATAAAAAACTTGCCCGACCCTGACTTTGATTATGACGAAGGGGCTGCCTTCCTTATTGACAAACCCAAAAGATGGAGTAGTTTCCAGGTTGTTAAATTTTTGCGCAAATGCACGAATATTCGCAAAATAGGTCATGCTGGCACGCTTGACCCAATGGCAACAGGCCTGCTTATTTTATGCTGCGGTGATGGTACGCGGACCGTTTCAGCTTTTCAGGAAGCAGATAAAGAATATATAGCACAGATTACTTTTGGTTCTTCAACGCCCAGCCTTGATGCGGAGACAACTCCTGACAGACGCGCTTCTTTCGAGCACTTATCCAGAAAAAGCATACAGAATAAGCTGGATAATAATTTTTCAGGTCTGATCGTCCAGATACCGCCCATGTATTCAGCACTGAAGCACGAAGGAGATCCGCTTTATAAACTGGCCCGAAAAGGGAAAGAGGTTAAGCGGAAGCCAAGGCAGGTAATAATCGAAGATACTGAGATGTTGGAATGTAATTTGCCAAGGTTAGAGTTATATATTAGGTGTAGCAAGGGTACGTATATTCGTACGTTAGCTGATGATTTAGCAAATTCACTGAATACCGTAGGGCATTTAACCGGCTTGCAGCGAATAGCAATCGGTGGATATAAAAATGAAGAAGCATTAACGGTTCAAAAGGTGGAAGAAATTTTTTCGATTAATAACTATGCATCCAATATTGATCTCCATTAACTCAAGTTATCAAACTTTTATTATCAATGTCTGAACTTATTTTTTTAGATAACGTTGAACGTGAAGAAAATACTGTTTTAACAGTGGGTACATTTGATGGAGTTCATGCCGGCCATCGGGCAATAATTGATGCTGTAGTAGATAAGGCCAAGGAAAAGGGAGCAAGAAGTGTTTTAGTTACGTTTGATCCCCATCCAAGAAATATCATCAATCCAGGTGATGACGGAATAAAGCTGTTGACTACATTAGAGGAACGTTGCGAAATTCTGGAAGAGCTAGGCATTGATCGAATGGTTGTTATCCCGTTTGATCGAGATTTTTCTTTGTTGAGTTCTGAGGAGTTTATCCGAGATATTATCCATAAAAAAATTGGGGTTAGCGAATTTGTCATTGGGTACGACCATCATTTTGGACGAAACAGGGAAGGAACCATCGAGACTATAGAAAAAATTGGTGCCGAGCTTAATTTTGATTCTTATGTGGTATCCAAGCACGAAGTAGGAGAAAAGACAGTGAGTAGTACTGCTATCCGAAAGGCTATCAGTGAGAATGGAAATGTTAAGCAGGCAACTGAATTTTTACAGCGCCCATATCGTCTTAACGGTACAGTAGTGCATGGTGATAAAAGGGGAAAGGAAATTGGTTTTCCCACCGCGAACATTAAACCCGAGCACGTGAATAAGATTATCCCGAAAGAGGGAGTCTATGCCGTAAAGGTTCGCATAAATGGCAGCTGGTTTAATGGAATGATGAATATTGGTATCCGTCCGACATTTGATGGAGATCAGCAAACGCTGGAAGTGCATTTGTTTAATTTTGATGAAGATATTTATGGTAAGGAAGTACAAGTACGTTTTTTTAAACGCATAAGAGATGAGAAAAAATTTAGCGGAAAACAAGAATTGATTGAACAGCTAAAAGCTGATAAAGAGCACTCACAAGAACTGCTCAGCAAGCATTAAAATATTGCAAAATACGGTTCGAACGCTTATCTTTGCTAGCTAATATAAGAACGTTAGATATAGTTGTAGAAAAGACAAAAAGAATTTAATTATCACATGGCGATAACAAAAGAGCGAAAAGAAGAACTTGTAGAAAAATATGGTGGATCAAAGGAGAATACCGGATCTACCGAAGCTCAGATTGCAATATTGACTGAGCGAATTAATGATCTCACTGATCATATCCAGGAAAACACCCAAGACCATCATTCACGAAGAGGTTTGTTAAAACTGGTAGGGAAACGACGAAAGCTTCTCGACTACCTTAAAGACAACGATATTGAAAAATATCGAGAGCTTATTAGCGATTTAGGAATTCGTAAATAATTGTTCAAAAGGCACGTTATTGATAACGTGCCTTTTTTATACTGCACCTTTTGCAGTAATTCCCTTCCTAATTGATCAAGTACAAAGTTTTGAAATATCATTACGTAAAACTTTGTTTATTTATTTTAAATTTGAATTGAATACCGTATTACGATGAAAGAAGATTTTAAAAGTGTTGAATTTGCACCTGGCAAAACGTTATCTATTGAAACAGGCCGTATTGCAAAGCAAGCTGATGGTGCAGTTGTGGTTCGCATGGGTGATACCATGGTTTTATGTACTGCAGTAAGTTCAAAAGAGCCTACTGATAAACCGTTTTTTCCTTTAACCGTTGATCTCCGTGAAAGTTTTTCTGCAGGCGGTAAATTCCCGGGTGGATTTATCAAACGAGAAGGACGTCCCAATGATAAGGAAGTGCTTTCCAGCCGTTTGATTGATCGTAGCCTTCGACCGCTTTTCCCTGATGGATATAATTTTGATACTCAGATTGTTTGTAAAGTACTTTCTTCGGATGGAGAACACGACGGAGATGTGCTCGGTGGAGTTGGGGCATCTGCTGCACTGCATATTTCTGATGTTCCTTTTGCTGGACCTATTGCCGAAGTTCGGGTAGGTCGCGTTGATGGTGAATTCATTATTAATCCTACTATCAGTGAGATGAAAAACAGCGACATCGATATGATTATCGGTGGTACTGCAGAGAGCGTCATCATGATGGAAG
>CAYNKF010000275.1:0-4037 GCA_964397705.1 uncultured Balneolaceae bacterium
AGCCAACGAAAAAGAGGTGATCGCAGAACTGGACCAAATACTGGAACCGCATGGCGGCCTTGGAGCAATTGCCAGGGAAGATCAGAACTCACATTTCTTCATCACTGAAGAGATGAATCAACTGAGTCAAACTGCAACTATCATTCCTACTATTTTTATTGCTGTAGCTGCGTTCCTGCTGAATGTAGTCATCGGCCGACTGATCAGGACCCAGCGAGAACAGATTGGCATTCTCAAAGCTTTTGGATATAAAAATCGCGAAATTGGTACTCATTATGTTCTTATGGTTTCGGTAATCGTTGCCATCGGCCTGACAGGAGGGGTGATGTTGGGCTACTATCTCGGTCAGGAGCTTTCTGCCCTGTACGCTACCTATTATCGATTTCCCTATCTTAATTTTATAATGAATCCCTGGGATATTATTGTTGCATCAATTATTAGCGGCGGTGCGGCCTACAGTGGAGTCTTTTTTGCCGTAAAGGATGCCGTAACCTTGCCCCCTGCCGAAGCTATGCGTCCTGAACCCCCAAAGCTCTACCACCGTAGTTTGCTGGAAAAACTGGGCGCCGCTGCATACCTGGACCAACCCACAAAAATGGTGCTGCGACAAATTGGACGAAATCGTATAAAAATTACCTTTGGTGTATTAGGTGTTGCTTTTGCCACAGCCCTTATGGTGGTTGGACGAATGAGCAACGATTCGGTGAAATATCTTATTGAAGTTGATTTTCGTCAGGCCCAGCCTTTTGACCTGGGTGTTACTTTTCGGGAAGAAATATCCCAACATGCACTAATGGAAATGGTTCGACTACCGGGCGTCTATTACGCAGAAGCTTATCGCACCGTACCGGTTCGATTCATTTCCGAACATCGGAACCATTTAACGGCCATACAGGGATACAAGCCGGATATGAAGCTGCGAAAAATTCTTGATACCAAAACACAGCCGGCAACAATTCCTGAGAATGGCTTGTTACTCACTGAAAAGCTCGGAGAAATCCTGCGAGTTACAAAAGGCGACACGCTTACAGTTAACTTTTTGGATGGAAGTAAGCGCTCAGCACGAATTCATATTTCGGGATTTATCAGTCAATTCATTGGTCTTAATGGCTATATGAATATTGATGAGCTTAGTAAGTTACTCCCGGAACGTTTGGTAATCAGCGGCAGTTATCTGCTGGTCGATAAAAAATTTGAAGAAGCTATAACCGCTGAATTACAAGAAAGCCCATTTGTGGGCGAAATCATATCTAAACAGAAAATCATTGAGCGTTTTTATGAATCCACTGCCCAGACCTGGTTAATCATAGCGCTGTTTATTTCGCTTTTTGCCGGAGCCACCGCCTTTAGTGTGGTCTATAATAACGCCCGAATATCGTTGTCAGAGCGCAGCCGGGAGCTGGCCAGCCTTCGGGTCTTAGGCTTCACCCGAGGGGAAATTTCGTATATTCTCTTGGGAGAACTAACCATTCTCGTACTACTGGCTATTCCTATTGGCTTTCTTTTGGGTTGGGGGCTAACTTGGTTCATCACTTGGTCAATGCAAACTGAACTCTATCGCCTACCAATGAATATAAGCCGTGTCACTTATACACTGGCAGCATTAGTGGTCATCATTTCAGCCTTGCTTTCGGGGGGCTTCATCCGTAGAAAATTAAATCGCCTGGATCTAATTGGCGTACTCAAAACGAGAGAGTAGATCATGAACATCACTAAAAAACAAATATATTTATCAGTTTTTTCCTTTATCGTCATTCTTATTATGGTTTGGGGATTCCTTCCATCACCAATTCCTGTAGATGTAGACCAAGTTCAAGAAGCTCCGCTGGAAGTAATCATCGAAGAAGAAGGAATAACCAGAGTTACCGATCGATACACCATTTCTGCACCGGTCACCGGTTTTGTTTTGCGAATTCAATATAAAGTAGGAGACTCAATCAGGGCCGGACAAGAACTAATGCAAATTCAGCCGGTACCGGACTTAATCAGTGCCCGTCAGCGCGAGGTGGCTGAAACACAGCTCCAAATGGCCAAGGCCCGACTGAAACAGGCCGAGGAAAATCTAAATCTGGCGCGAGAAGAGAAGCGATTTGCAGACATAGAATTGCAGCGCATTCAAAATCTCTATGAATCCGGCATTGGGAGCGAACAAGGATTGGATCAAGCCAAGCTGGCTGCTCGTCGAGCAAACGCCCAACAAGCATCAGCCGAGTTCGCCGTTAAAGTATCTGAGTACGAAATTCGTGCTGCCCGGTCTGCATTGCAAGTGTTTCAGGCATCGGGCGGACAGGAGCAAATTTCCATTGAAGCGCCCGTCAGTGGACGTCTCCTAAAAATTCATCAGAAAAGCGAGGGTACGGTGCAGGCCAGCATGCCCATCCTGGAAATCGGCGATCCCTATTCACTCGAAATTAGGGTCGACTTACTCTCCACCGATGCGGTTCAAGTGGAGCCAGGTACCAACGTACGTATCAAACGGTGGGGATCAAATCGAATCCTCGAGGGTACGGTAAGAGTTGTCGAACCCGCCGGTTACACGCGAATATCGGCATTGGGCGTCGAAGAACAACGCGTCCCGGTGATAGTAGATATTCTCTCCCCTCACGAGCAATGGCAACGACTCGGCGACGGCTATCGCGTGGTAGCAGAGTTTATTATATGGGAGGCTGACGAGGTTTTACAAGTGCCATCATCTTCCCTATTCCGAACAGCAGGTGAACAGTGGGCGCTCTTTGTGGTTGATGATGGCACGGCCCAACTCCGCAAAGTAGAAACGGGGCAACAAAGCGGACTCCAAACACAAATTCTTAGCGGGTTGGAATCTGGAGAATCCGTAATTACACACCCTGATGAGCGTATTGAAGATAAAGTAAAAATAGAAATTAGAAATTGACTATGTTATTCAGAATTTGATCCCAAGAATACGAGAGTATAAGCTTTTGTATTTAAATCTGAATTGCATCAGCATAAATAAACGGTTGCAGCTCTATTTCTTTCGCTTTTTCTCTTTCTACCGATCCCAGAATTACATTCGAGCGAACCTTTTTCGACCAAAAGATATCCGTGGCTTTTAATATGGGATTGTTTACATCCGAACCTATGATAATAGAATGATATCCTTCTTTCTTATAATGTTTATAAATATGGCAGAGAAGAGTCTCCAAAATTTTGGGATCCCGATTTTCTACGGCATATTCCGCGATCGTAATATCTCGAAAAGCTTCTCCTTCCTTTGGAAGTTTGGAGCCACCGAAAATCCGTGCTGTCATATTGTAGAAAAGTCGGACGGCTTTCATCTTTAACCCGAATTTCAGAATCCTGTTTTTTTGAAGGGAGTTATATCCCATGCAGAACAAACGCCCACAATCTTATATTTGGAATAGTGCAACAAAATAATTGGAAATATCCATATAAGGTCGATTCGCTAAGAAAGAAATCAAAGAGTACAAACAAACTAATGTGGCTAGAAACATGTGTTCAGCCACCTTAGTTAAACTCAAACCATAAACCCTATAGTTGACTTTCATTGATAGGTATGCTTGTTATAGAGTTTACCTATGTTTATGTAGTGATAATGGAATTGATAAGTCCTTATAATTTATGAACACCATTTTTATCAACACGGTAGGTGATCATTGTCAATTTATTCACTGACTCCTCACGAATTGAAAACGCATTTTTTAACTCATCAACTGCTGGATCTTTTAACTGCTTGTTATTGGTATATCCCACAGCTAATGTATCACCTCTCTTAACCGAATTACCTATTTTCTTCTTTAATTCTATTCCTGCAGCCGGATCAATGTCATCTTCTTTTTTCTTACGCCCAGCCCCTAATTCAAGCGAAGCCATGCCTACACTGTAAGCATCTATTTCAGAAATATATCCTGCTTCTCTAGCTGTAAACTCAAAAGAGTATTCAGCATGATCATAAGCCGAGAAATCTTTCAATACACTGGTATCTCCGCCCTGCTCTTCTGTCAGTTCCAGCCATTTATCAAAAGCCTGATCATTTTGAGCTGCCTTTTGACTCATTT
>CAYNKF010000276.1:0-4027 GCA_964397705.1 uncultured Balneolaceae bacterium
GTAGATTGCTCCTGTAATTGTTCAGCCAGCCAGCGACGCACAACTGAAAAGGGAATGTTATGATTAAAACCGGCTAAATCTGCATATTCTGTTAAGGTGTTAATGCCTTCCCTGATGTTGGATAGTTCCCAGAAATAATCGCTATTACCCGGAATAAAAGTATTGGCAATCTGATCTAATACTTTTTTCCATTCTCGCGGAGCTCGGCGGGTATCTGTACGATTTGAAATAGAAAAAAGCTGATTTAGGAAAAGTGACATTTTGCCTGCCAAGGATGCATCATCGGACGTCTCTACCTCACGGTAGGCAAAAATATTATCATAGAGTTGGTCATCCTCCGAATGCATGGCATATCCCAAAAGAATACGTCGCAACCCTGCTCGCCACGTAAAATGGTCACTCTGGGGAAGATCTAAATCCTTTTTAGCATGGCCATCTATACCCCACCGAATTTTATTGTCCCCCACCCACTGCTCTAGGCGATTCAACTCGTCGTCAGTAAATTTATACATTTCTTGAATAGGATCACTATCCAATAGATCAAGTACATCTGTAACTTTAAACCGGCTCACGCTGAGCTTCATAACTTTTAAGAAGGTATCGACAGCTGGTTGTCTGCCCCCAACCCCGCGATCCGCAATTGCATAGGGAATTTTAGGCTGGCCTTTATCAGGAGCTGAAAATACAGCCTCAATAAAGGGTGCATAGGTTTCGATATCCGGCGTCATAATAAGAATCTCATCAGGATTCAGCTTTGGGTTATCATCCAGTAGGTTCAACAGCTGATCATAAAGCACTTCTACCTCCCGCATGGGGCTGTGGCAGTTATGTACTTGTATGGTTTGATCATCAACCGGGATAGTTAATTGACGCCCCGATAGAGAATTATCATTCCTTAAATCTGACTGAACGGCCGTAAATAACGAATGGACAGATGGTTCTGACTCATCAACAGCGTTAATATCCACATCAGCATAGGCTGAAAACAAAGACATAAACGTAGCTCCTTCCTGCCCAATTGACTGCAATAACGGATTGCCAAACTTTTCTGTTTCTGTAATACCGGGATCCACAGAGAGATGATAAAAATTGACCTCAGTAAGTTTTGAGAGTTTAGTCATCGTTTTGATAAAAGCCGGAGAAACAGACGAAATCCCAAATACCGTAATGCGATCGGGAAGCTCATCTTCCGGCAACTGATTTTCCTCAATAGCTTGCCAAAGACGCTGTAGCAATTTGGCTCGGTGCAGATGCTCACCCTTGTGATGTTCTTTCCAGTGGCGTCTCAATCTCCTCCAGAGTTCAGACTGCCATTTTTCGGCCTCCAAGCTTTTGGTGTGTAACTTTCGCTGCTCCCAGTCTAGTATCATTTGTGGACGATAAATGAGATACTGATCAAAAACATCGGCAATTTTGGAGGCCAGTTTCCAGCTACGCATGGAGCGCTGATCAGGGTCTTCCTCTTCGATATAATGACGCAAATTTTCAAACTGATCCAGAAACTGCCTTTCTTCAAAAAGTTCCATCAGCGTCCAAGTCATCGGGCCGCGGTCAGACGGTAACGTTTGGGGAATATCATCATCAATTAGTCTAATAAGACTCCAGATACGCTCCGAGGGAAACTCAAAGATAAGATTGGCCGCTATCCCCTTTTTTTCGGCCATCCGCAACGACAGCCACTGGCCAATACCATGATTCTGTACCACAAATACTTCTTCTGCAAGTAGATTTGAAGGGGGATTTTTATCCAGCTCATTAAACAGCCGATCCGCCAGTTTTTCCAGTTCGGTACCGTAATTAAATGTGAGCATTTATGCCTCGCTTGATCAGGTATCTGCCTTATTTATAAGTGATAGCAAAAACCGAAAAAACGGTACAAAAGTAAACACCAAAGCACACTGCCACAGACAATAAAATGGCAATTTTCTATTACCATGAACTTAGATTCTAAATAACGACTGTTACAGATCTTTGACTGTATTCAAATAATCCCTAATGCGCTGTGCGTTGACTCCTATATCACTGCGACCAATACGTGAAACCGAGCGGACATCAATTCTGCTGCGCAAGGCTGTATCAGCCGTATCTACCCGAATCACCACATCATCTATAAATCCGAACCACGGCAATTTATCATAGGCCTCAATAACGCCTCCGGCCTTGTCTCTAGTCACAATCTCTTCCCATGGCATCTGTTTAGCAGCTGCCAATGCCCGATCAAAAGCCTCACCATATTTCTGATCCAAGTGCAGTGTTTCAATATCGGGATAGGCTTCTCGCTGGAGATCCGCTTTTTCTTGATCTCCATAGGTGGTGTCGTTAGAAGCATCTGCCCTCAATGACACGATATTACGGAACTGTGGCGGATTCTCAATATTTGTGCTGATATCGTGTATAGGCGGATATTTTTGAGCTTCAGTAAACCAATAGCCCAGCGTCCCCATCACAGCTATGCTTAACATTACCCCGACCAAGGTAATGCCTGCTCCGGTAACTTCCGGGTTATTGCGACGTGTAAACCCAAAAAAAAGCGCCAACGAAAATCCGATCAGTGCCAATATTCCACTACCTGGCAACAGCCAGGTAAATGCGGTCCCAAGTCCCCACCAGTTCCACTGGTAACCGTATCCCGAAAAAAGTAATAACAATGCTGCAGCAATGCCGAATCCCAAGCTTGTCCATGCCCAGGTTGATCTTTTTTGTTTATTCATAGTCTCAATAACATTTTCTCATTAATCTTTTGCTTTCTAATAATTATCTGAGAGTAGCGGTATTTTTAAACTGTATCAACACAACGGCTGCCAGTACTAAAAGCATTCCCATAACCTGAAAAACAGATAACACATCATTAAATACAAAAACACCCAGTAAAGTGGCAACCAAAGGCTCAATCGTTGCTGCTATGGACGCCCGCCCACTTTCTACCATAGATAGGCCCATAGTGTATAAGTAATAAGCTAAAGCGGTAGGAAAAAATCCGAGCCCAAGGATATTCATCCACACATGTGCGGATTGCAGGTTGCTCATTGAAATAGTGACTCCACTGACAGGTAGCATCACGGCTGAAGCAAAAACAAAAGTATATGTAATAACAGTAAGCGGATGATATTTTTTCAGGGCATGCTTACCAAAAATACTGTAAAGTGCATATCCAAATCCTGATCCTAATCCCATAAGTATACCATACCACGAAATATGTTCAACACCGATGGGAAATACTCTGACGACAAGCACACAGCCCAAAAGTGTTAGAAGAAGTGCGCCGATTTTGCGCGATGTTATCGGCTCCTTAAAAAAGATGCGGGACAAAACCACAACAAAAGCAGGTCCGGTGTATAGTAAAATCACCGCGATAGATAATGACACTTCTTCGATAGTCGTAAAATATGCCCAGCTAAAAAAGACAGTGCTAAAAATACCCGTCCCGACAAAGCTCATTGAGTCTTTTAGGTCGATTTTGAGGAGTCGGGGATTCTTCAATCCCAGGTAGCAACCCAGCATCACAGTAGCACTAACGACACGAAGCATAACAATTTGAAGAGCTGAAAATCCGGCCTGAGAAAGCTCCTTAATAAACAGTCCAATAATACCCCACAGAGCGGCACCGAGAAGAACATAAATGTAGGGTAAACGCTGTTTTGAGTTATCCAATAGAATCCCACAAATTTTTGGTTCCAAAATATAGCACAGAGGATACATAGAGTTTTGCCAAGAAACCAAACATCATTCGGATTATGCGAAAAAACCCTTGGCTTATGTGTTTTAAAAGGCTGTCATGAATCTCCAAAAATTTGAATAGTCAGTTGCAATTATTGTTTAACTACTGCATGTTAGGCTTTTAAAATTGTGAGTTTAAAAATGTTGATAGTTCCCCTAAATATTTAATGATTACACCACATAAAGATATTACTGAAACCGAAGCTCTCACTCTTTATAAAAACCTACTTCTTCCCCGCCGTATCGAAGAACGCATGCTCAAACTGCTGAGACAAAACAAAATCAGCAAATGGTTTTCCGGTATGGGACA
>CAYNKF010000277.1:0-4012 GCA_964397705.1 uncultured Balneolaceae bacterium
CTTCTTAATCTCTTCGCGTTCATTTTTCAATTCTTCTGCTTCCTGCTTCCGGTCTTCGACCATCTGATCTAGCATCGCGGCCATATCATCGCTCTTAAGCTGCTCAACAGCCTCTGTATACGAAATACGAGGAAAGCCCTCTTCAACCGTTTTTCGCAGCTTAGAGGTATCACGCTCAAGTATCTCTAACTCTTTTGGCCGACGGTCCAATACACGTTTAACAATAAAACGAACAAAATCCTCAGCCAGATCCATATTCATGTCAAGATCATAAAATGCCATCTCCGGCTCAATCATCCAAAACTCTGTCAAGTGCCGACGCGTTTTACTTTTTTCAGCACGAAAAGTTGGTCCGAATGTATATATCAATCCGTGAGCCATGGCCATTGCTTCCCCATACAGCTGACCCGATTGTGTTAAATAAGCCTGATCGTCAAAGTACTCCGTTTCAAAAAGGTTTGTGGTACCTTCTGCTGCATTCCCAGTAAAAATGGGTGCATCCATCTGAACAAAACCACGCTCTTGGAAGAAAGTATGTATCGCATAAATTATTTCATTTCGCACGCGCATAGCTGCCCACTGTTTTTGGCTGCGCAACCATAGGTGGCGATTTTCCATCAAAAACTCAACGCCATGTTCTTTGGGAGTAATCGGATAATCTTCAGCCACCTGATAGATCTTAAGATCAGTAACCTGCAATTCATGTCCTCCAATGCTGCGCTCATCCTCAACTACCTTTCCGGTTATTTCCAACGAGGTCTCTTGTCGGAGCGCTTCGGTCTGTTCCCAGGCTTCCTCAGAAACCGAATCTTGCGCCACAACGCACTGACAAATACCAGAACCATCGCGCATTTCAACAAAATAGAGACTTCCGCTGCTTCGGTAGTTATATACCCACCCTTTAAGCGTTACTTCTTCATCAACGTGATCAGACAAATTGCTGATATAAACCATGCTTCAACAAATATTTTTGTTAATACTTTTTGATAAAATATGGAGCTCGAAACTAATCATTTCTGATCAGACTCGAAACGAAAATTCCTAAGCTTCAGGTAACAACAAGGCTTCAGAAAACAAATCATTGTCAAAGAAGTCCTGTGCAAAATCCTGAACCTGATTAGCTTCCACAGCGTCAATCTTTTCTTGTAGTTCATCAAGGGTGACAAAACGGTCAAAATAGATTTCACTTTTAGCCAACCGCGACATGCGATTGCTCATGCTTTCAACAGATAACATCAGCTTTCCTTTGAGCTGTGCCTTTGCTTCACCTAACTCTTTCTGTGGGATGGGATCTTGCTTTAATTTATCTAACTCATCCTCAATAAGTTCTCGAACGTGATCTACATAATCTTTGTCGGTTCCTACATAAATACCGTACAGTCCGGTGTCACTATACGATTGATTAAATGAAGTTATGGAGTAACAGTAGCCATATTTCTCCCGTACATTTTGATGCAATCTTGAGCTCATACCTCCTCCCAGCACTGTGTTGGCCAACAATAACCTGAATTTATCATCATGGTCATAGTGTAAACCTCTGCGCCCCGTAATCAGATGCGTTTGCTCGATAGGCTTGGTCAACTCTAAATCACCAGCTCCGTAATCAGGGAGCGGGGGGTTTTTGTCTACCGTACTATCTGACCCGACTTCGCTAAAATAATCACTGACAAGTTCTACTACCCTGCCATGATCTACATTTCCGGCTACTGATACCAACAGATTTGATGGCTTGTACCGATCATCCATATAATCATATAGATCCTGTCGTTCAAAGGCTGAAACTGTTTCCTCAAAACCAAGAGTGGAGTTCCCCAGTGGATGTCCCTTGAAAACTTGTCCACTAAATTGTTCAAACAGATAATCATTGGGACTATCACGGTACATTTTCATCTCCTCGATGACTACTTTTTTTTCCTTTTCAATCTCATCTTCAGGAAAAGACGGGTGAAGTACCATGTCAGAAAGCACATCTAATGCCCGTTCTAACTGGGTACTCAAACATCGAGAATAATAGCAAGTGTATTCCGACGAAGTAAAGGCATTTAGATAACCCCCAACCGATTCCATACTCATTGCAATATCTAGCGAAGAACGATTATCGGTCCCCTTAAACAACATATGCTCCAAAAAGTGGGTGACCCCTGCCATCTTATGGGTTTCATTTCTGCTGCCGGTCTTGGCCCAAATGCCTACGGCTACACTTTTAACGCTATCAACGTGTTCAGTAACAATTTTTAGTCCGTTACTTAATGTAGTTTTATTAACAAAATCGATTTCTTTAATATTCTTTGCTGTACTCATAAAATTGGTGATTATAAACTCAAGGATTTACAAAAACAAAACGCCATCCCGAGAAAATCGAGATGGCGCAAATGTAATACTTTATTATGAAGATCTGATAAGGTTAGTTATCGTCTCCATCTTTGGGAATCAATGCCTTTCGTGAAAGACGAAGTTTTCCGCCATGCTCAACTTTGAGCAACTTCACTTCGAGCTCATCCCCTACAGAAAGCACATCACTTACATTGTCAACATGCGAATGATTGATTTCTGAAACATGAAGTAAACCATCTTTACCCGGTACAATTTCAACAAAAGCGCCATAATCTTTAATCGCTTTTACTGTACCTTGATACGTGGCTCCCTCGTCGAGATGGCCCACAATACCTTGAATACGCTTCTTCGCTTCTTCTGCATTCGACAACTTATCAGCACTGATGGTAATTTTACCTTTACCCCGCTCTTCATCCTCTTCAACCCAGATCTCAGTATTGGTTTCTTTCTGAAGGGTCTGAATAACTTTACCACCAGGCCCAATAACCGATCCTATATCATCCGCTTCGATCTCCATTTTAACAAACTGTGGAGCGAATTCGGAAATCTGATCACGAGGTTCAGAAATAGTTTCAGCCATTTTATCAAGAATATGCAAGCGTCCCTTTCGAGCTTGCTCAAGAGCTTCCTCAAGTTTCTCAAAAGAAATTCCACTTACTTTCATATCCATCTGACAAGCGGTAATTCCATCTCGACTTCCGGCCGTTTTAAAGTCCATGTCGCCCATGAAATCTTCTTCACCTCGAATATCGGAAAGAACAACCTCGTTGTCATCTCCAACGATCATCCCCATTGCAATTCCGGCAACAGGTTTTTCAAGTGGCACGCCCGCATCCATGAGGGCCATTGAGCCACCGCAAACAGATGCCATGGAGGATGAACCATTCGATTCGGTAATATCAGAAATAACACGGATCACATATCCAAAATCATCAAAAGAAGGCATCAGCTTACTAATTGCACTTTCAGCCAAGTGACCGTGCCCTTTTTCTCGTCGCCCGGGTCCTCGCATAAATCCGGCTTCACCAACACTAAAGTTGGGGAAGTTGTAGTGGAGGAAGAATTTCTTGTCCTCTTCGGTCAGAAGGGTATCAACGGCCTGTGCATCTTTTTGTGTACCCAGTGTTACCGAAACAAGGGCCTGTGTTTCACCACGGGTAAAGATGGCTGATCCATGTGTACGAGCCAAGTAATCTACCTGTGTCCATATATCACGAATATCTTCCGGAGAACGTCCATCAATACGTTTCTTTTTCTCAAGAATCATATTGCGAAGCTCTTCCTTCTCAATCTTACTTAGGATATCCTTAATCGTACCACCTTCTTCGGCATATTCCTCCATTTCAGTGAGCTCTTCAACTACACTATCTTTAATTTCCTGAAGGCCTTCGCTGTACTTCTCTTTACCAAGACCAACATTAACATGCTCTCGGATACGTTCTTCGGCCAGTTCATGAACCTTATTTTTAAGATCTTCATCAACAGGTTCAGGCTCAAATTCACGCTTTTCTTTACCGAACTCTTCGCGAAGTTCTTCCTGAAACTCACAGAGCTTCTGTATAGACTTGTGAGCTTCCTTAATAGCCGCGAGCATATCTTCTTCTGAAATCTCTTCCATCTCACCTTCCATCATGATGACGCTCTCTGCAGTACCACCGATAATCATATCGATGTCGCT
>CAYNKF010000278.1:0-4006 GCA_964397705.1 uncultured Balneolaceae bacterium
GGCACCGTCGGCGGCAAAGCTGCATGCTGTTTCTTTACCGATGCCCGAATTAGCACCGGTTACTACACATAACCTGTTCGCTAAGTCCATAATTTTTCAGGTTAAGGGAGAAAATCTTTAGTTAAGATTGTTGTACAAAGACGTTAACTTTAGACGTTTATTGAACAATAGCTTTGCAAATTAAATTTCTGCGATGATTCAAGAATACCTTAATTCGGTCGATAAATTTATAGTTGTAGGTGATCGGGTACTCATTAAACCCCGTGATATGGAAACACGAACTAAGAGTGGATTGGTTTTGCCTGCCACAGTGAAAGAAAAAGAAGATATCCATAGCGGATATGTAGTAAAAACAGGGCCTGGTTATCCTATCCCATCAAACGAAGTAGATGAAGCCTGGAAGGATACTAGCGAAACGAAATATATTGGAATGCAGGCCGAAGAGGGTGATTTGGCAATATTTATTAAGGACCAGACCCACGAAATTGAGTTTGAAAATGAAAAGTACTTAATTTGTCCGCATGCTGCTATCTTGTTATTGATCAGGGATGATATGGCGCTTTAGGAATGATTTTTTGTTGGTTGAGTATGTGATGAGCATGTGATATTTATTAATCCCTTAACGAAATGACTCAAATATGAATCGCCGACAATTTTTATTTCGCTCTTCCTTGCTTGCAGCGGGGGCTGCCCTTCCGTTCAAATCTTTGTTTGCCAATAACCAAGGCAGTTTTATGACGCTACGGCGAAATGTGGGTTACTTTACAGAACGCGGAGGCACCATCGGTTGGCTGGCTTCGCCGAATGCGATGGCAGTCATCGATTCCCAATATCCTGAGACTGCCAAAAATTGTCTTAATGGTCTGCGTGATAAAACAGATCAGCCATTAAGCCTACTAATTAATACGCATCATCACGGTGATCATACCGGTGGTAATCCCACGTTTAAAGAAGTGGCTGGTAAGATGGTCGCACATGAAAACGTGCCTAAGCTGATGAAGCAAGCAAATAAAGAACGTGAGGGAGAAGGGAATAGAGCATATCCCGAGACGACTTATTCCATGAGTTGCACAATGGATTTGGCAGATGAAACCATTCATACTAAATACTTTGGCTGCGGACATACAAGTGGTGATTCAGTGGTCTATTTTGAGAAAGCCAATGTTGTACATATGGGAGACTTAGTGTTCAATCGGATGAATCCCTATACTGATCGACCCTCTGGAGCATCCATGCAGAATTGGACAGAAATTTTATCAATCGTTGCGGATGAGTATCCTTCTGATGCTATTTATATTTTTGGTCATGCTAAACCTGAATATGGCGTCACAGGAGAAAAGGAAGATCTCAGTGTAATGAAAAATTACCTTTCTGCTATATTAGATTATACTCAAAAAGGGATTGAACAAGGATTGAGTAAAGATGAGATAATCGATAAAAAATCGCTCGATGAATTTGATCATTTTCTGTATGCTGATTTTTGGACCCTTTCTGATAATCTTGGCGTAGCATATGAAGAACTAACACAATCATAATTATGGCTGAGCTGAACAGATCAACGCAAAAAAATAGATCCAAAGAGTCTCGGCAGTGTACGTATTGTGGCGTAAAAGCCCCACTGGTTTGGGTGCACGGACACGGGCAGTGTGCTAATTGCGGTATTAATGTTCAAGAGTGTTGTCAGGGTGAAACTTGTCAGATAGATTAATCTTTTTTGACAAATGCCTCTTTTTCAACAGAAAAAATCCGCTCACAGAGGCTTAATTCATCGGGATTATTTGAAGCAATAATAATCAGCTTTCCCGGCTCATCAAAAGCTGTTACGATATCTTTAACAAGGGTTCGCCCATCTTCATCCAGGTTGGATCCCGGTTCATCCAAAAGTAAAATATCTGGATCATAAAACAGGGCCGAGGCCAATCTCAGCCGTTGCTGCTGACCTGTTGATAGCTTTCCAAATGGTTGATCAATAGCATGTTGAAGGCCCACCTTTGAAATCCATAAACCGATTGTTTTAACAGAATCGGTTTGGTGCCGCATTTTTGAAATAAACTCCAGATTTTCGCGACAACTAAGCTCATTATAAAGATTGATATACGGAGCTGCATATCCCAACTTATTTTTAAGAGCTGTTTTATTGAGCACAGTTCCATTATCTTTCCAAGTGATATCTCCGGAGCTTGGCGGTAAAAGTCTGCCGAGACATTTTAGGAATGTAGACTTTCCTGAGCCATTGGATCCGGCAATGCCCAAGGCAGTTGACCGGTGATCGAAGGAGACATCCGAAAAAATAACATTCGGGCCAAACGACTTTTTTAGCTGTTTAACAGATAGTGTAGTCATAGGCCAAAGGTAATAAGGGATCATCAAATCCTAAACGAAAACTTTGGCAGAGTTATGATTTTAAACATGTTACCCAATTAATAGAAAGGAAATTTCAAAAGATTCTCAGGATTTAACATATTGAGCCGTTCTTAGGTTGTATGGCCTTTCGTTAGACGAAATATTTCCCAAAATTATGAAACAAATAATACAGCAAATAACAGAAAGACTAATCGATCGTTTGCCCGAAAACGATCAGTATTATCGGATCGAAGAACTTCGCTCTTGGGAGTTCCCATCTTTTATTGTTCGTCGTATCAGTGTGGAATTAAAGCGTAATCTTTCTGATTCGATGAGTATCCCAAAAACGGACTGGGCCAATACCAGTACTGATGCGGTACTTGATGCGTGGCAAAAATTTATCGATGCTATTCAAGATGAAGCCCGTCTGCCGGCCAGTTATGGCCAGGCAGTTATTGAAACTGCAGTTTCGGATGTCATAGAAATGATGGTCCAGCCTCGAAAAAACGTGCCGGACGTAATTTTTGGAGCCAAAGATGAGCTTTCAGAGGAGCAGCTGCATCAGCGGTTAGAGGCCGTTGTCGTCTATCGGCATTTTGCTGTTGTCCTTTCTCGATATATGCGGAAGAAGGAATTGGACACACTGAGTAAAGAGCGCTGTTCAACAGTTATTGCTCAGGCGGATGAGAAACTGACTTCCAGATATTCTCCATTAAACTGGGCTCAGATGTTAGAACCTCTTTTCCAACTGCTGGATGATGGCATTGATACCAATTTGTTGCGACTGTTTTTTGAGGATAAAAAGATGCCACGAATTGCCCGAAAGTTTGACCTGATGAACACAGTTTTAAGTCGAGCCGAATTTATCGAAGTACTTTCATCACCCGAACTATTGGACTTTGATGGGTATGAAGATGAGCAATCCTCGCTTTTTACAGATCAACCCCCTTCTGAAAATGAAAACGGTAATGCTGATTCCCAGCCTGTAGCTTTAAAAGATAAGGATGAATCAGTACATCAAACCGAAGATGCTGAGCTTCAGGAATTGCAACCCGAAGAACAGCAGGAAACTTCCGATGAAACAGAAGAGGTGGAAGATAAAGAGGATGATTCCTTGAACACTGTTTTCGAGGATGAAATAGAGGAAGAGGAGGAGCAAGAAATAACATCCGAAAGTCAGCAAAGTGCTGAAGATAGGGATGATGAGGAGAAAGAGAAAAAAAATGATTTCGAAAAGATAGGAGATGAGCAACAAGAGGATTCTTCACCAGATAAAAATATTTCTTCTACCGAGGTAAAAGAAGAATCAGAAAAAGACGACGAGAATAACTCCGGATCTGAAGAAGCAACACCTATGTGGATGCGCTACATGAGTGAGGAGGAGATCGAAGAGTATAAAAAAGAGTACGGGGCTGAAGAAGATGAGAAAGTTGATGAGGATGGATTTATTGATGAACCTATTATTGACCTAACAAAGGAAGATGCTTCGGATGAGGAAATAAAGAATCTCCGTGACATGTTATCGGATGAGGAGGAACTGTTTGTGGAAGAGATTTTTCGTGGTTCTGATCGTGCTTTTGATCAGGCGATTGAAGATATTGCCGCCTATGATAGCTGGCGTGATGTTAGTAAGTATATTGAGAATGATATTTTTAAACGCAAC
>CAYNKF010000279.1:0-3964 GCA_964397705.1 uncultured Balneolaceae bacterium
CAACCTCGCTTTTCATTCCTATCCCATTGTCCTTTATTTTGACAATATCTTTACTTTCCTCTCTGTAATGAAGTATTTCAATTTTCCCTTTTTTTTGGGTGAATTTTATGGCATTGGATATCAGGTTTCCGAGCACGCGTTCTATTTGTTCGGCGTCAAGCCTTGCAAAAACCGGGACTTCGCATAAATAGTAAGAAAGTGTAATTTGCCGAGATTCAGCCAAAGGAGTAAATGAAAGCACCGTTTCCCGAACCAAACTTTTTACATCTACATTGTGCAGATCAAGACGAATTTTCCCCGCACTCACTTTTGAGAGATCTAACAGCTGATTTATCATCCGTAAAAGCCGACGCCCATTTTTGTACATCATCTCCAATGATGCAACACTTACCTGTGTTTTTTCTTTTTTATCATCTTTCTGTAGAATATCTTCAAGGGGGCCCAATATGAGGGTTAACGGAGTACGAAACTCATGGCTTAAATTCGCAAAAAAATGATCTTTTAGCTTTTCATGCTCTAATAATTGTTGGGCCTGTTGATCTGACTTTTGCTTCATTATCGCCAATTTCTTTACCCGCTTTTCAAGTTCTTCGCCCAATCCCTCAGCTCTTTGACGCGCCTTAAACTGGTTAAACCGGTGTATATAAAGTTGCGATGACATACCCGTTAATAAAAAGGCGATTAAAAACAGATAAATAAGTTGTGATAAATCGAAATATAATTGTGGAATGTCCGACAGTGTAGGCACCCAGGAAACTGCCAACAGCATAGATCCAACAACAGTCAAAGAAAGTAGTCCCATCTGCCAGCCTGGATAGGGAATTATCACAACTGCAATGATAAGCACAATAGTAATATAGGCCGGGGAAAAGGTAATATCCCGGAATGCTATGTCATCCATTAATATAGACATACAGACCAACCAAATAAATACAGAGATTAGCAATCTTCTCAACTTCAACGACTGTGAAAATTGTGATAGGTAAGCGGATAACAGTCCCAAACCAAAAATGAGTGTTTTGTCGGGCAGTGTAATAAACTTGCCCATATTTAAATTTGAATAGGACCAAACCGGTGTTTTATTCATGAGAATAACATGAAGAATCACAAATAAGAAAATAATTACTGCCCCCAGCAGTCCATAGACAAACATACCTCGTTGTGCTGTATTGGAAAGATGATTTCGAAAGGCCTCATCTTTCTCATAACTCCCGATTGATAAAAACTTTTGTACTGATATTTTTTTTGACAGCTCCATTGCTCAATCCCATAACAAACAGTTAATCTGGACAGTAGGAGAACAGCAATTGTAGAAATGAACCTTTTATTAATATGGTGCTAAATTTCAGTAATTACAATAGGTTAAACCCTTTAAAATTCATTTTGTATAAATTTCTAAAGCGAGTATTACAACCAATTTTGCATAACAAAACGATTATATATTAACTTAGTTCTTCTTATGCGGCGTAATGTATTCCGGGCAATCACCAATATTACCCGCAGAAAATCTTCGGATTATTGTTTGCTACTATCTCTGCTAACCTATTACATAAATAATTAGGTTGTGAATTTATTATGCACGAGATGTATTTCAGGCAATTGCCGAGCCTACGAGACAAGAAATAATCAAACTACTTGCCGAAAAGTCACTCTCGGTAAATGAAGTGACGGATAATTTCTTTAGCAGCCGACCGACAGTGTCCAAGCATATTAAAATGCTTAATGAATACGGTTTACTGATGATTCACCGAGAAGGACGCAAGTTTTACTGCCGATCAGATCTGTATAAACTTCAAAAAGTAGTCGCATGTACACTACAATACCGACAGTTCTGGGCACAGATGCTGGATGCGCTTATAGAAATCCTAAATAATGAAGCCAACTATGGGTAAAACAGGGAATTGACCTTGAACAAAGAAGCTGCAAAAACATGCAGAAACCAAAGGCATTTTGGACTGTCCACATGAAAATGGAAGAAGAGTATGGAAAAACGTTTAGCAAAGAAAAACAAGTTAAAGCTATCTATCTGAATAGCAGTACTTATTATTAAAACTGTATCGTAGCTCCTTCGTTTTGAGATGATTCCATAATTGCCCGAACAATACGAATATCTCGTAATCCCTCTATACCCGGGACAATCGGATCCCGACCTTCTTTAATAGCAAGGGCTTCATTATCCATTTGTCGCGCCTGCTGATGGTGCGGGTCGGGTGGTAGCTTAGTTCCATCGCTGGTTTTACCCTTAACGCCACTATAAGTTTGAAAGGGTTCTAGCTTATACCAACCATCCGTACAATTCACATTTAGATAATTTGTTGATTTGCCAAAGCCGGTTTCACCGACCGCTTTAACACCATCGGGGAATTCGAGTTCAAATTCAGTAAACTCATCCACCTCGTTATAGATGTCGCGCTCCGACCACTGTTTTCCGCGCACTGCAATGGGCTCCATATTTGTGGAGTAGCGAGATGCATTAATGGGATAAACCCCCATATCATACAGCGCTCCACCGCCAAGTTCCGCATCGCGGCGCCAGCTGTCCGCAGAATGATAACCATTATACCCGGCGCCGGTTTCAACATTCCGAACTGCGCCGTAGGTTTCCTGCTTCCCATAACGGATAATGGTTCGAGTATTGGGTTCGTGCTGCATGCGGTAGCCTATTGCAAGGGACACATCATTTTTATTAGCTGCATCAATAATCGACTGACATTCTTCAACGTTCATTGCCATTGGCTTTTCGCACCACACGTGCTTACCGGCCTCAGCTCCAATAATAGAATATTTGGCATGAAGACCGGGCGGCGTTACTACATAAATAATATCGATATCACTGTTATTTGCCACCTCATGCATGTTTTCATAGTTGTAGACATTGCCATCGGGAATATCATATCGCTTTTGCCAACGCGGGATTTTTTGAGGTGATCCCGTTACAATACCACGTAACTCGCAATGTTCTGTTTTTTGCAAGCCGGGTGCCAGACGACCGGTACTGTAGCTACCCAATCCCACCAACGCTACCCCTAACTTTTCTTTCTGTTTTGACAATAAGATATTGGGAAATCCCAGCGATGCTGCTGCCAATCCCAGTCCGGTAGTCTTAAGAAAGTCTTTTCTGGAAATATGTTTAGCCATAATCTACCTCTTTATGTATTCCCTTATCGTATTGCCAAAACGGAAATTATTGAACGATCATTTATCAAAACAGATCTTTCTGATTTCCGAGAAGTTTAGATGGGACCAAATCTATACCCATAGCATCATTTAAATTGTGGATAACACAGGCCAATGGGTAATATTTTTTAAAAAGAAGTTATTTTTCTAAAAACTATAACCGAACGATATGTAAGGGTAGTATGGTATGAAGTTGCCCTCACTTATTATTGGGGCAAAGCCACCTCTAAACATAAACCCTCCATCAACCGGTTGAGAACGGTACCCAAATACCATGGTCCCTATTATGTTGGGGTTTTCATCAAATAATGTGCCATTTTCTTGTATGTTCAAGTATGTTGCCCCAAGGCCCATTTCAAAATACTTTCCCTCGTCTCCAAGCAAGTAATTGATCATGGCCGGCATTGTAAAGAGAGAGTTTCCGTCCGCTGTGATAAGACTTACTCCAATTCGCCCTCCAAGTCCATCCATGGTGTTTTGAAACCTGGTATCATAATTAAAAGAATAAGTAACCCCCGGCCCCAAAATTTCGAAATAAATAGATTGGGCTCGATTTCCCTGCTCACTAAAATTCTTGTTACCCTTTGGTGAATTATCCTGTGCTGTAGCGACTGTAGTAAGCAATAAAAAAGCTACCGTATATAAGACTATTCGGATTTTCATAGTATGAATATTTATACAGAAAAGATTGTTATTCTTGATGCTATCTTTCGATGAAGATATTATCCTTTGAAAGGATAATAACCAAATATAGAACTTCAAAACAAGTCACTTTGATCACCGGGTA
>CAYNKF010000280.1:0-3935 GCA_964397705.1 uncultured Balneolaceae bacterium
CCGAGTTGACACGGATAGAAATAGAAGCAGGGCGGTTAATGGGAATCGATCAGCTGCGGTGACTAACCGTACATCATCAACTGTTCGTACTCGATCGGTAGGGACAACTCGTACCCGAGGTACTTCTAGTCGCTCTTCTGTCAATCGCACAAAAAGCAGAGATAACAGTTCCTCAAGTCGAAGCAGAACAAGAGGGCAGGATAGAATCGATAACAACCAGACAAGTCGGTATGACTATCGCAACAGAGGTGACGAGATACCGCTTGTAATTGATGAAAAACAACTGGAACAGATTCGAGCTCGAATCAGAGATAATAATAGAAATAATATTATTTACCGCTCTCGCATAAATAACGAAAGGGAGAGAACAACATTTTTCAATAGAATGAAGAACTTCTTCGAACAAAACGGCAGTCGCTTTACGAATGGAAATAGTGGGCGGACTCTGCGTACCAGAAGCAGCACCCCATCTACCGGAAGGTCAAAGATAAATCGAAGCTCAAGTAGTAGTAATCGCAGTTCGGTGACAAGAAGTAAATCATCGTCCAGTAACTCCCGTTCTCGGGGCAGTAGTTCTTCGTCCCGAAGCCGTAGCGACAATAGCAGTTCATCTAGTTCCGACAGAAGTCGCGGCAATTGATAAAGTTACATTAAGCGACAATAATCCAACGAAATCATTTACAATTCATGAACGGTAGAGCTATGTCAAAAAAAAGTATTATTCTACTTATTGGTCTGTTCATTCTTTCTGTAACTCAGGTTAAAGCTCAGAGTGCAGACGATGTGTTGCGATACACCTTGGAATATCCCTCATATGATCCTGTTAGTTTGGTGATGCCGGGCGTTAGTAATGCTACCGGGTTCGGAGCCTACCAAGAAAACCCAGCATCGATGGCGCTGTTTGATGAAAGCTTTCTCTCGATGGGATTAAGTAGTCGATTTCTTGATGAGACGGGCACTTATTTGGGCAATAGCACCAATTATTCTGATAACCAAACGGGGATAGGCGACTTGGGTTTGGTTTATAAAGTGCCAACCATGCGAGGCAGCTTGGTCGTGGGAGGGGGTTATAGCCAGACAACGGATTTTAATCGTGCGTTATCTGCTTCGGGCAGAAACGAACGCTCTACCATAACTGATTTTTATAATACGACTGCAGATGACAGCCTATTTTTCGCGGCTTTTGATGCCTATGCCGTTGATTTTGCTACTACCGACAGCTCGTTTGCTGAGACTTCTTCCATTTTTCGAATCGGATTCCCGCAGTATCCGGGAATCAATCAGGATATGGAATTAACCGAGCGAGGGAAAATAGGAGAATACTCGCTTTTTTTGGCAACTGAATTTTTGGAAAATTTCTATGTTGGGGGTTCAATAGGTTATTACAGTGGCACTTACACTTATCGAAGGGAGTTCTTGGAAACCGATCGACAGGATGATTACAATGCTACATTTATCGATTCTGACGGTGACGGTAGTCCTGATACAGATATCGATAATATTCTAAGTGAAGATCGAATAGATGCCGAAATTCAGGCTTTTAGTGCTAGATTGGGAATTATTTATGAACCTACTTCTGAGTTTCGACTGGCTGCCAGTTATGAGTTTCCCTCCAAGCTCTTTATCGATGAAGAGTTCAACACTAAAATAACAACCACCTTCGATAATACGATTCAATTTTCTGATGAGGCCCCCGGCGCGTTTTCATATACCATATCACGTCCCCAAAGAATAAAAGCAGGGATAACATTTGCGGGGATTCCAAAGTTTACACTGACAGGGTCGGCTGAGGCCATATCTTATTCGGATGCAGAAATCAGTTTTGATGAGTTGAATCTCAATCCTCTTGAAAATGAAATTAATGGTAACGTACGATCAGCATTTAACGATGTTATAAATTTAAGAGGTGGCTTGGAGTACAAGACTAACGACACCTTTACCTCTCGGTTGGGATATGGTTATTTCCCGAGTCCGCAAGATGGCCCCGGCAGTGATCGCCAGTTTATCAGCGGTGGATTTAGTGCTGAATTAACCAAGGGGCTCCTGTTTGATTTTGGTATCCAATACAGCTTTTGGGACGATCAAAATGCGCTCTATTCCTCGCCTGATGTTACCGAAGTGGTGCAAGAAGAGGTAACCCGCCTCAACGTAATGGCCGGCCTTAGAATGACCCTGTAGAAATTTATCAGTTCTTTGTCAACGATTTAGAAGCGGCTGTAACATCAAACTTGGCCCAGACCGGAAGATGATCTGAAGTAGTACTGCCATAGCTATCGATATACGATCGTGGATCGTGAATCAATGTACTGTTCTGTACGTGCTCATCAAACAGTTCATCACTGATCGTAATGTGATCGATAATATCCTCATAATTTATTGAGGCAGATTCGCCTGCATCCGATAATTTTTTTGTTATAACCTCAAAATTTTCGGTGTCCTCGACAAATTCATCGTACGGTGTATCCTGATATACATTCTCTCCGTTTTGTTCTTCATAATAAATCGACTTGTCAACGTCGTCGTTGTAGTCTCCCAATAAAATAATATTGGCATTCGGCTTATTGTCCTTTAAATAGTAATAGAGTCCTTCAGCGGCTTTTTGCCGGCGTTGATATGCTTCAGCATATTCTTCCGAATTGCTACCCGTATTCGCCTTTCCATGGATGACTACAGCATAGAATTCCTGGGTCGTATTTTCGTAGGTATAATTAAATCGAAAAAATAGCGGAGTACGTCCACTGGCCCAATAATAAGACCAATCACTTTGGTAAGCGTCTCTAACATCTTCAATTGAGCCGGCTTCGAGTGAATCAATCGTATTGGTATTGTAGACAAAAGCAGTTTTCTGAATCCAGTCGATATGTTCTGCAACAAAACCGCGGTAGCCTTCCATATTTTCTGTGATATCATCTAGTGCTTTTTGGCTATGGATTTCTTGAAAGGCAAAGAGATCCGCATCTAAAGAGTCTACGATTTCAACAATATTTTTAGTTTGTGTGTATTCATCAGAAGGGCCATTTCCATCACCGCTCCCGTACGTACCGTCACCATACCACTCAATATTCCATGTTACGGTTTCCAGTACTCCATCCGGTGAAACAGGATCATTCTGTTCAATTTGTTCTTGTTGTTCCTCTTCCTGCTGTTCTTCTCCAGCGTCTTCTTCGGCTTCATAGGGCGTACCACATGATACTAACAGAATCAGTAATGCGGTTAAAAAAAAGGAGAATCTTTGAAACGAAAACGTCATTGACACGTTATTTATTGGCTTTTGGGTTAACGCTAAGGACCGGACTTTTTACGTGACGGGCCACGTTTGCAGTAGTACTTCCCATCATTAGGTAGTCGATGCCGGTTCGTCCCACCGTGGACATAACGATAAGATCGTGCGGATCATCAAGGTTGTAATTGAGTATGGCCTCGTGTGGGGTATCTTCTGATATAATTACTTTCGTTTCTAAAAGATCGCCCATTTTATGCATCTCTTCCTTGGCTAACACCCTCAGTCGCTGTTCGCGAAGTTGTTTTTTGGACTCATCAGGCTCTTCCTCGTGCTGAGGATCATACGGCATTACGTTAACCAGCTCAAGTTTTGCATTGGCTTTTTTGGCAATAACCATGGCCACTGAAAAGGCTTCTTTAGAGTGATCAGAGAAATCTGTAGTCACCATGATGCGTTCTAAATTTGTAAGCTCACGTTCTTCATTTACAATCAAAACCGGAACATGGGCCATTCGAAGTACCTTCTCGGAAACAGATCCCAGGAAAAATCGGGAAAAACCTGTGCGTCCGTGTGTAGTCATCACAATCATATCAAAGTCTTCGGATTCCTCCACAATAGATTGGGCCGGATTGCCAATAGATATCATTGGCTCTGCGACCAGTGCAGGATCAATTTGTTCGTTGGCCAGTTCAGAGAGCCGGTCATGGAGGGC
>CAYNKF010000281.1:0-3925 GCA_964397705.1 uncultured Balneolaceae bacterium
TTGCCATTGCAATTTCTTTTGTTGCTTCCATAATTCTTGTACCGGTACTCGCACTCCTTTTCCTTAAAAAAAATGAGTTCCAGCAACAAAGTGGTTCGTTTAAGACCATTCAACATAAGACTGAGGATTTTTACGAATATACTTTGCGATGGCTTATGTATCGGAAATGGATTGCCGTTGTTTTTGTAGCTTTGATACTGGGTGGCACCTACTATTTATTTACCAACATGGATTCAGAATTTTTCCCGGAATCCGACACGGGACGTGTTTCCATTAGCGTCGACCTTCCCACAGGGACTAAACTAGTCCGTACTGCTCAGGTCCTTCGGGACTTTAGTGACACTATACAGCAAAAGGATCCGGTTAAGACTGTTATAACTCAAATTGGACAGCGCGGTTTCAGAACTCGTACTAATACCGGGCAAATAACTGTGAATTTGGTCGAAGAATCAGAGCGGGATATAAGCACTAGCAGTTTTTCCCTGGCCCTTCGACAGGAGCTTCAGGCACCCGGCGTTGACGTTAACATTCGTGGCACCGGCGGAGGATTTGGAAATTTCTCCCCGGGTATTAGGTTAAGTCTGATTGGACCGGATATTGAAGTTCTACAAGCCATCTCGAACAAAATCGAAACGGTAATGATGGCGGACTCTAACGTAATTTCTGTTGACAATGGGCGTACTGATCCCACTCCTGAGCTTCAATATCATGTTGACCGGCAGCGTATAAGCAGGATGGGAAGAAGCTTGCGTGATGTCGCATCATCATTAAAAACCCAGGTACAAGGGACGAGAGTAGGATTTTTACGGGAAGAAGGACGTGATATCCCCATTGAAGTTCGGGCTAATAAATCTGCCCTTACCAATCGCGAACAACTTTTTGATTTACAGCTTGTGCAAGTTGACAGTCAGCGAGTTTCGGTAGCTGCACTTGGAAGGTTTGAGAGCGTTGAAGGCGTAGATGATATCTCACGTCGGGATCGCGAAACGGTCCTTGATGTGAATATAGAGGTGGATGGATCTGCCAATAAATATCGAGAAAGAATCATTAATCTAATTCAGCAGGAAGTTGTTCTCCCGGAAGGGTACCGCTATGAATTTACCGGTGGCACACGGGATGCCGAAGAAGGATCCAATGAAGTGCTTTGGTCACTGCTCTTTGCAGTTTTACTTACCTACATGATTATGGCATCCCAATTTGAAAACTTCCGTGACCCTTTCATTATTTGGTTCAGCATACCCTTAGCATTTTTTGGTGCTCTTGTTGGTCTCTGGGCGTTTCAAACACCACTAAGCGCAACTGCTTATATTGGCATGTTTATGCTTGTTGGCATAATTGTAAATAATGGCATTGTGCTGGTTGACTACATGCACCTTTATACCAAACACAATGAACACTCAGATTCAGTTTATAATAATATTGTAGAAGCTTGCAAACGCCGCATGCGCCCCATACTGCTCACAGCTTTGACAACAATCTGTTCCATGATTCCACTTTCCCTCAGTATAGGCACCGGCGCTGAAATTTGGGCCCCATTAGCCCGAGCTGTAATTGGAGGCTTATTCTTTGGATCTATTTTAACATTATATGTTGTTCCGGCTTTTGTAATGGGTATCAGTAAGACCCGTCGGGATGCCATTAAAGATCATATAAATTCTATAAAATAATACCACTGCCGTTTTCAAATAAGTAGAGAATATTGCATATTTATATACTGTTAATGCATCTTAATTGTATTCAACATTTAACTAATTCTACTTATTTGAGTAAACACGTTACAGGAGGCAGGAGTTTATTATGAGCAAAACAAAAGATTTTACACTTGGTTTAATTTCCGGCGCTTTAGTTGGTTCGGTAGTTGCTTTACTTTATGCACCGGATAAAGGCAGTAATACTCGCGATGTAATATCATATCGTTTGAGTTCATATCTGGACGAACTTACACATCTTATTGATCGCCTTTCGGAAGAAAAGGAAGCAATATCGGAGGCTAAGCGACAAGGAGATCTTGTCGTTGAAGATGCTCGTCACCGAGCCGAAGATCTTATCCGTGAGGCAGAGGATCTGTTAGATACTATTGATGATTCTGAGGATCGTACAGAAAACAATTCTACCCAGCACAAGACTGATAAATCTTCCTAACTTCGGAATCCAATTTTTACTCTGCAAGAATAACTTACGGGCAAAGGTATGCCTTGCTTCTGAAAATATTTAAATAAAAAAGTGCCCGTCATTTCTGGCGGGCACTTTTTATTATACTATTATTTATAAGAGCTGATTATGATTCATCCTCTTCTACATCAGCTGCTGGTTTCGCTTCTTCTCCATTTCCTTCAGATCCGGCAAGCTCATCGAATACTTTAGCAACTTCTTGCTCTTCTTCGTCAAGCTCTTCTTTCTTACCGACAATCAGATCATCGTACTTACGGAGACCTGTACCTGCAGGTACTTTGTGTCCGACAATAACATTCTCTTTGAGTCCCTGAAGCATATCTTTCTTGGCCTCAATAGATGCTTGTGTCAACACTTTGGTAGTCTCCTGGAATGAAGCTGCAGATAACCAGCTTTCCGTTGAAAGCGCAGCACGTGTAATACCGAGCAGTATCGGCTTTGAAATAGCCGGTTCGGCTTCACGTGTCTCGATTTCATCTACGCCTTCTTTAATCAGTTCATTATTAGTTTCTCGAACTTCGCGACGAGTAAGCAGTGTTCCCTGCTTAAGGTCACTTCCGCCCGGATCAGTAACAACATATTTTCCGATGAGCTCATCATTCTTATTGTTAAGCTCAAATCGGTCAACTTTATCTCCCTCAAGATACATGGTATCACCGGGATCAGTCACCTCAACCTTCTGCATCATGGTGCGAACAATGGTCTCAATGTGCTTATCATTGATCTTCACACCCTGCAGTCGATAAACCTCCTGAATCTCATTCACAAGGTAGGACTGTACTGCATATGGCCCGAGAATATTCAGAATTTCTTCGGCTGGAATGGTACCGTCTGATAGCTGCTGACCTGCTTCTACATAATCATTTTCCTGAACAAGAATGTGCTTGGAAAGAGAAATGAGGTATGTCTTTTCGGTCTTGCCATCTTTACTTTCAACGATAACTTCCTGCTTACCTCGCTTACGTCCACCCATCTTAACAATACCGTCAATTTCTGATACAGCAGCCGGATCACTAGGTGAACGAGCTTCAAAGAGCTCCGTTACACGTGGCAGACCCGCCGTAATATCTTTCGATTGACCGGTAGATCGTGGAATCTTAGCAAGAACCTTTCCGGCAGCAACCTCTTGTCCGTCTTCCACAACAATGTGTGTATCAACAGGAAGCGTTTTCTCCCGAACTCTATCGTCATCACCCTTAACCAATAATGTAGGTATCAGTGAACGATCTTTAGAATCAATTACAACTTTTTCACGGTGACCAGTTTGAGCATCCGTTTCTTCTGCAAACGTGATATCCTCAAGGATATCCTTGTACTCAACAACACCGTCGATCTCAGCATAAATATTAGCATTATAGGGATCCCAAGTACAAAGTGGTACTCCTTTAGGAACCTCATCGCCTTCTTCAACCAAGAGCTCGGAACCGTAAGGAATATTATAGGAAATAAGTTCTTTTCCTTCTTCATCCTTAATCTTTATTTCTCCGGCACGACTGAGTACGACATCATGAATTTCTTCTCCGTCATCGTATTCTACAACACGGATATTCTCGAACTCAACCTCACCTTCAAACTTTGCCTTGTGCATTGATTCTGACTCAACGCGAGAAGCTGTACCACCAACGTGGAACGTACGAAGTGTTAGCTGAGTACCAGGCTCACCAATTGATTGCGCCGCAATAACTCCTACAGCTTCACCAACCTGAACCATTGTTCCACGGGCCAAGTCTCGACCGTAGCACATAGCGCATAC
>CAYNKF010000282.1:0-3918 GCA_964397705.1 uncultured Balneolaceae bacterium
GCAGCGATTCAATAAACTCCTCCCGGTAATCCTCATCCAGTATGGTGTACCCTAAATCTGCTACCATGACAATATCTTCTACCCGCCGATGATTTTTTAGATGATACCGCTCGGGCAGCTCTTCTTTTTTGTAAACGCGAAAGTTTTCTTCAGCGGATTTCAATGCCTGATAAACCTTTTCCTCTCGCTCTTCTTTTGGCTGAATCATTGTTGCAGGTCCCCAGATAACGCGCTCGGTATCATCCATATCAATAATATTATCCAGCCTAATTATCTTATCGGCCGACTGATTTACCATACCATGATCAGAGAGGACAATAACATTGGTACGCTTCCAGAGATTTTTTGCTTTCATTTCTTGCTTCAGATAGCCCATAAGCCGGTCAGCACGTTCAATAGCCTGCTTTACCGAATCTGAATCCGTACCATAGCGGTGCCCTTTGGTATCCACATCACTATAGTACAGCGTAGCAAAATCTACCGCCTGGTCACCGGGTGCCGTCATCCATTTTATGACCGTATCGATGCGGGCCTTTCCGGGCATATCACCGTTATAAGTTTTCCAGTGCGTGGGACGCATATCCTGAACATCGGCTTCGGAACCCACCCAGAACATCGTTCCGGTTTTAATGCCCTGCTTTTCGAGGGTATTCCAGATCGGTTCACCCCCATACCATTTCCCATCTTCCACAGCCTCACGATCACGAATGCGATACCACTCTTCCCACTTGGGATCATACATCGTGTTGTTCACAAATCCGCTGTTCTCGGGATAAAGTCCCGTTGCGATGGAATAATGATTTGGAAACGTCTTGCTTGGAAAAACTGGGATCAAACCCTCGGCCTGCACTCCACCGGCCACAAGAGAATCAAAATGAGGGGTATCTGTCTTTTGTAAATAACTGTGTCCAAAACCATCAAAAGAAACAAGTAATGTTTTATTGGATTTTTTTTGCTGCTCGCTACTGCATCCAATAAAACCTACAAGTGCTACCAAAAATACAATTATATAAGCTCCTCGTCTCATAGGTGACCAAAGAAGGTTCATGAAAATTTTAATTCTGTAAAATCTCTAAGGCACTAAGATAAGGCAATATACAAGGCATTACAGCCTTGTTTTGTGAAATCATTTAAAATAAAAAAGGGCTCCGATTGCTCGGAGCCCTTTAAAAACTAATCTATAGGCAATTCGTTAGAACGAATAACGAAGACCTATCTGCATTTGCCAACGAGAACTCAAATCAAAAGTATTGTACATTTCATCATCAGTTACGTCTTCAGGATCAAAGTTGACAATTGGCTTGCCAATATCATCACTGGTTGCAAGTCCGGAACCACGACCGTTAATGAAGTCTTGGTCAACGTAGCCCTCAATTTTAACTGCTTGGTAGTTATTAAAGCTTACGCCTTGACGTAAACCCCAGTCTTCATTAAGAAAGTTAAGCACGTTAAACATACTCGCTGTTATTTCAAGCTTTTGACCACCGAATGTCTGAATCTCCTGGTTGATTCGGAAATCAAGGAAATTCGTCCATGGTTCACGTGCCGTACCGCGAGGTACTAGTTCACCTCGATACTCGTTCAGTGAAGATTCACTTGCAATCCAGTCATTCAACTCATTCCAGTTTCCACTGGTAAGCACAACTTCATCTGCTGAAGCCGGCACATACAATAAGTCGTTACCACGTTGACCATCAGCATTGGCATCACCATTGTAAATCCAGCTAAAGGGCGTTCCGGATCGGCCATCAAAGATAACTGAGATAGTGGTACGCATACGATCTGCCCATGAGAAGGTGTATCCGACATTGGCCAGGATACGATGACGTCGCTCAAAGTCGGCCGTACCGATTCGAGGGTTGTTGACGTCTTTGTTTTCGTTGTACTGCCAATTAGAGATCGCGCGACTTGATGTTCCGTTGTTCACGCTCTCAGCACGATTATAGGTATACGAAACATTTGTTCGCAAGCCCCAATCAAACTGCTTATTCAGCTCAGCTGTAATGCTGTAGTTGTAACCCTTGTCACTATTATCTAATACAAGAGCGTTCGTAAATCCTGAATTAATACGATTAGGATCACCAGTTACATTTCCGAAAAAGGAATTATATCCGCCATCAAATGATCCGTAAAATGGGCGGCCGTAGGGTGATGTGCCCGTTTGTCCCAAGTTAATATTTCGGTAAACAACAGCATTAATTGACTTCGAGTATATACCTTCTAAAGTTGCTGTAACACCGTAAGGGAGATCTTGATCTACCGCAAGGTTAAACTTAGCTGCCTGCGGATATTTGAAATCCTCTTCAATCAGGTTAACCTCTGTAGTACTAATAGGACTTAAACTATTATTACCACCAGGCGTGGGTTGATTGTTGGGATCAGGACTGAAGAAACCATTGCCCAGTCCTCCTGGATTAAAGGTATCTACACGGCCATAGTCAGCACCGGTATTGCTGTACTGGTTGGAAATCCATACAAAGGGAGGTGTTCCGGAGAAAATCCCTGCACCACCGCGAATTTGCGTGGTGTATTCGCCGGTATCCGGAGCCCAGTTAAAGCCGAAACGCGGTGACCAGAGAATATTTCCACTGGCAACACGATCTGTACTGTATCCTGGAAATGCGTTTGGAACATCAGAATTGAATGTTGGATCATCCGGCATAATGGGGACATCTACACGTAAACCGAAAGTCAACTTCAAGTTCGGCTGTACGGTCCACTTGTCCTGAACATAACCGCCTAATTGAATGGCGTTAAATTCTGCAGCGCGGTTTCCGTCCGGCAATAGATAACTATAATTATAACCCACTGGATTACCATCCTCATAGTCATCTACACTCCAAAATTCATATGAACCGAAATCATCCTGTACAAAGAGGTTTCGGAACTTAAATATCTGGTTGCTGGTCCCGATCGTAAATTCGTGATCTCCACGAATGTAATTGAAGTTATTCGTTATTTCTATGAGGTCCTGATCCAAGGCATTCGCCTGTGAAAAGCGATCAATACCCTGCAAAATACTGGCAAAGTCACCATTGTTATCCGTAACACTTATATCAACTTCCGGATAAGGTTGAGCAACTACATCCCGTGAATCTCTAATACGAGTATATACAGCACGGAAGGTATTGGACATGTTATTGCCAAAACTACTATTCAGCTCTGCAACCAAAGAGTTTTGCGTACTGTTAAAATTGTATTGACGATTAGAGAAACTATATGAAGATGATCCACGGCTTATACCCTCTTCATCCGTTGCATCTACAAAATTATAGCGGAATGTCAGCTTATGATCCTGGTTAATATTCCAGTCAAGCTTGGCAAGGAGTTTATTGTTATCCTGAGTTGCATCTAAATTATTACCAAATGAACCTGGATCATAATTATAAACATTACGGGAAATATTTTGAATGTCAGTAAAAGTAGAAGCAGGTACTTCAAAACTGTTATCCTGTCCACTTCCTAAAATACCACCGGTAATCGGTGCTGTTTCTCGTTTAAACTCTCCGCTAACAAAGAAGAAGAGTTCGTCTTCAATGATAGGTCCACCCAGTGTAAGACCAAGATACTGCTCGTCAAATGAAGCAACATCTTCAGAAGTTTCATCATCCTCTGTCACATAATTACCAACGAAACTTTCATTCCTCAGTTGGTAATAAGCAGAGCCGGTAAAGGTGTTGGTACCACTTTTCGTCACGGCATTAATTTGCCCACCGGTAAAGTTATTATTTGTAACCTCAAAAGGTGCAATATCAACATTAAACTCTTCAATCGCATCAATGCTTATTGGGGAGCTAACTCCTGCCTGGCTACCGGGCGTACCTTCACCCAGACCAAAGACATCATTCAGAGTAGCACCGTCAACCAACAGGTTATTATAGCGATCGTTATCACCACCGAAACTTCCGCCACCGGTTG
>CAYNKF010000283.1:0-3898 GCA_964397705.1 uncultured Balneolaceae bacterium
TTTCGGTGATATTAGTTATCGTGACGTCTTCATCAAGAGAATATTGCCGATTTTCTATACGACTAATGAGCAGCAGGGCGTTGCTCAGGCGGCTTAATCGTACGGCCGTATCTTGAATATTACCGGTTGCTTTAATCGTCTGTTCATCGAGGGAGTCGGCATTAGAAAGAATTCTTTCTGCTTTTTGACGGATGATAGAAAGCGGTGTCAACAGCTCGTGGGATGCATTCTGAATAAACTGTTTCTGATCTTCAAATGACGAACGGATGTGCTGCATCATAGAATTGAGTGCACTGTTGAGCACGTTTATTTCATCAGTGGTTGTGGCGGGGAACGTCTCGTTAAGATCAGACGGATTAGAAATATGTTCAAGGGTTGAAACAGTTTCGTAAAAGGGAGCAAGTATTCTATCCAACACAAATTGATTTAGAATATAGAGTAGTAGAATCCAAATAAGTAGCCCCGCCAGTACGCTCAGTAATATTGTTCTGCTGATATGTTCCCAGGAAGCGACTTCTTCATATAACCGTATAGTATAATAGGTATCGTTGACATTGATGGTTGTCGTCAACCGTCGATAGGATTTTTCCTCAACTTCTTTATTGGGATTACGCATCGTATCAATGGTGGCAAAATCATTCGTATTGGGAGAGACGGCACCGTCATATTTTTGGATATCAATCCATTCATATGATCCCAGTATGCCCAGCTTTTGGATATCTTGAAGGTTGGAGGCATTTTCATCAATCTGGTTTATGAGATCAATTTTATGTTGTATCAGATGATTGTCGAGCTCATCATAGACAGTGGAACTGACCAGATAATTAATTCCGACTGCAGTAAGTGCAAAAACGATCAGTGTTAAAACGGTGTTGCTTAACAGTATTTTGTTATTCAGCTTCATAAGTCGTCAGTTTATATCCTACACCATACACGGTTTTAATGAGATTCTCTACTCCGGCGGTATTTAATTTTTTGCGAATATTCTTCATGTGAGAGTTTATAAAATCCAGTGAGAATCGATCGTCAATTTTACTTCCCCAAATATGTTCTGCCAGAGCAATGCGAGTGATGGTTTTATTTTTATTAAGCATCAGGTAACGCATCATCTTGTATTCGGTCTCGGTGATATCCAACGGTTCATCTTCGACCAAAACCTCCATGTGATCTACATTTAATTTTACCGGACCTGCTGCAATTTGATTATTACTGATGTTGTATTTTCTACGCATTACGGCATGAATTCGTGCTCTTAGCTCGGCAATGGGAAACGGTTTAGCAAGATAATCATCGCTGCCGAGCTCCAGACCCTTTACTTTATCCTCTGTTTCCCCGCGTGCGGTTATGATGATGACGGCGGTTTCTTGATGATCATCTTTTATTGTTTTTAGTAGATCAAGTCCATCACCGTCAGGTAAACCCAGATCCAATAAAATCAGATCATATTCTTCTGCTGCCACAAAATCTGAAGCTGTACTAAGCCTTTGAGCTGAATCTACATTGAACTGCTCTTCGAGCAGGCACTCTTCGAGATCTTCAATTAACAGTGGTTCATCTTCAACGATAAGAGCTCGCATAAGTTAGCTTTTTTGATGTTCTTTTTGATGGTGTTCAATCCGACGCCGATGGGCTTTAAGATATCTTTCATCCTCAGCATAGGTAGTGGGATAGACATCAGGCACTGGTTTTGGATTGAGATCTTCATCTACGTTTACAAAAGTAAACACACAAGTGTTGGATAGGGCCTTAGTTACCTTGTCCATGCTGGTGCGCTCGATATCAATCTCGAGGGTCATTGATGTATCACCGGTATATACAATGCGGCTTGTAAAGTCAAGCTTGTCTCCAATACGGATAGGTTGTAAAAAGTTTATTCGATTGACCCTAACGAATATCGGTCGGTCGGGCATAATTTCTTCGGCTTGAATCAGCGCCAGCTCATAGGCCCGCCGAATGACGTATCCCCCAAATATTTTTTGCGGTACGTTTTCCAGATCCGGATACATTCGTTCCACGCTATTACGGATTTCTTCCCCGGCTAGCAGTCCATCAAAGTCGTCTTCTTCTTGTGCTTTGTGGAGTTCCCTAAGCATCTGATATTCTTCTGTGCTGGGCGGTTCTTCGAGAGCATTAATTTGTTCTTGGTATTTTTGCCGCCGTTCAATAGCATCGTTATATCTTCGTTCCTCTATCTCACTTTCATATTCCAATGACGGAATGGGTAGGCTTTCAGCTTCATCCCCTTCGCCTTTTCGCGCTACCATCGTAAAATAGCAGGCGGCTAGTGAGTGTTCGGCTTCTTTATCCTGATCTACCCGAATTCCCACCTCCATAGAGGTTCTTCCTACATAATTGATACGCGCTCGTAAATACACATCTTTGGTAATATCTGCGGGAGTGTGCAGTGCAATATCATCCACTGCCGCAGTCACCACCCGCCCTTCAGGTTCAAATTCGTGCACGTAATCGAGGGCGATATCTTCCGCTAATTTGTCGAGCTTCTCAAGCAGACGCCCCCAGCGAATATTGCCGGGGATCTCTTTATCGATAATCATAAATTTCTTACGCAGTTTTTTATCACTGCCAAAGGGAAGTGTTCGTTCAATGGAAGTATCTAAAGGACGCATAACGTTATTTAGTTGAGAATTTATTAGATAAGAAATCTGTTACGTTGCTTGATATAAGTAGTGTACCTTTCGAAGGATGCTTGGTTTTGCAACCATCATTTTACAATATAGTTAACAAATAATACCATCTTTTTATTAAGATCCCATTAATCAAATTATAAAGATAGATGAAAAAGTTTAGGGTTATTCCAACAGATGATCTGGGAAAAGTAATCAAGAGTAATAAGAGAAAGCTGATCGATATTCGTCCCATTGCCGCTTACAACGGTTGGCGTCTACAGGATGAGCATCGCGGGGGACACATTCCCAACGCTAAGAGTATTCCACTAAAATGGACCCGATATATGGATTGGGTAGAAGTGTTGGAGGAGAAGAATATCGAGAAAGATGAGCCGGTTGTGGTATATGGATATGATGAGGAAAATACCCGATCGATGGCAGAAAAGCTGGATAGTTTGGACTATACTGATATACTAGTTTATAATGAATTTTTGTCGGAATGGTCAGCCAATGAAAATTTTGCCCTGGACCGATTGGAACGCTATCAGCATCTGGTACATCCCGATTGGATAAAACAGCTTATTGATGGGAAGGAGCCACAGGAATATGACAATGATGATTATGTGATTTGCCATTCTCATTATGGTTATATCGAGGATTATGAAAGGGGACATATTCCCAGTGCAATTGCATTGAATACCAATTGGTTAGAGTCTACTGAGACTTGGAATCGGCGTACACCGGAAGAATTGGGGGAACGGCTGGAAAGCTTGGGTATTCGTCACGATACCACAGTGGTGGTGTATGGACGGTTTTCGGCGCCGGTGTATGATGATGAACGTTTTCCGGGGAAGAGTGCAGGTCATCTGGGAGCGATGCGCAGTGCAGCTATTTTGCTGTATGCCGGGGTTGAGGATGTCCGTATTTTAAATGGGGGTATTACATCATGGGAGGATGCGGGGTATGAACTCTCAACTGATAATGTAGAGCCACAGCCAGTCAATGATTTTGGAATTGAAATACCAGGTCGCCCAGAACTAATGATTGATACACCGAAGGCAAAAAAATATCTGGCATCTGATGATTCGGAGTTGGTCAGTGTACGGAGCTGGCCAGAGTTTATCGGTAAACGCAGTGGCTATCACTACATCGAAAAAAAAGGACGCATTCCCGGCGCGGTGTTCGGTAATTGTGGCAGCGACGCCTATCACATGGAAAATTATCGAAATTTTGATCATACCATGCGCGAATACCAAGAGGTAGCGGAAACG
>CAYNKF010000284.1:0-3882 GCA_964397705.1 uncultured Balneolaceae bacterium
TTTCCATTATGGTGGATGGGCGCATTGATGCCTTGAATTCACCGGCAGGATTAAAAGAACAATTTGATGCCCGTGATGTTGAGGAAGTATTTATAAGGCTTGCTCGGGGTGCTGATCGTGGTGAATAATCGAATACAAAATAAAATTGATACTTTTATCGGCTTTGTCGTCAAAGAATTCAAGCAGATTTACCGCGATAAGCGGACGCTGCTGGTACTTTTTGGTATGCCTATCATCCAGATGCTGCTTTTTGGCTTCGCTATTCGAAATGAGGTAGAGAATGCTAAGGTTGCGGTATTGGATCATTCTAACGATGAAGTGACTCGTCAGATCACCGGTAAAATTGATGCCTCTAATTATTTTTCAGTGGAAGGTTCTATCCAAAGTTATGAAGAGATTGATGAACTATTCCAGCAGGGTGAAGTTAATGAAGTAATTATTTTTGAATCTGATTTTGCCCGTCAGTTACAGCGAGGAAAACAGCCGGCAGTAAATATTGTTTCCGATGCATCGAATCCTAATTTAGCGCAGCTCATTCAACAGTACTCTACTTCCATCATTGTGGATTGGCAACAGCGTAAGGGCGGCCTGCCGAATAAGCAAAATAGGGGAGTTGTAGCCAATGCAAATATGTTATTTAATCCAGAGCTCGAAAGTGTAAATTTATTTGTACCGGGACTTATTGCCGTAATATTAATGCTCATTTCTGCGTTGATGACCTCTATTTCCATTACGCGGGAAAAGGAGATGGGTAATATGGAGATTCTACTCGTCTCACCCCTTCGTCCTGCACAAATTATTATTGGTAAAGTTTTGCCTTATTTGGTGTTGGCTTTTGTCAATGTGCTTACGGTTTTGGCATTGGCTAAATGGGTTTTCGGAGTTCCATTTCGCGGTTCATACGGACTTTTTTTGACCGAATCTTTGCTTTTTATTTTCACTGCGTTGGCACTTGGCGTATTTATCTCAACTAAAGCCAACGACCAACAGACGGCCATGATGGTGGCACTAGCAGGCCTTTTATTACCCACTGTACTTTTGTCAGGATTCATTTTTCCGATTTCCAGTATGCCCTGGCCGCTACAATTGCTCAGTAATTTGATTCCCGCTCGCTGGTTTTTAGTAATTGTCCGCAGCATTATGCTTAAAGATTCGAGTCTCTTATTGTTGTGGAAAGAAACACTGATTTTGCTTGTGATGACGCTAGGGTTTATAGCCTTGAGCGTGAAGAGTTTTAAAGTAAGATTGCAATGAGAACAATAAAATTTCTATTGCAAAAAGAGTTTCTACAGGTTTTCCGTAATAAGGGAATGTTGCCTATTATTTTTCTGATGCCAGTGGTACAACTGGTAATCTTGTCATTTGCTGCGACTTACGAGCTCCGAGAAGTTAATTTTCATCTGGTCAACTTTGACCAATCATCAGCATCCCATGAATTAGTACAGAAGTTTCAGGCTTCTGGGTACTTTAATCTGCAGAGCAGTTCGTTTGATGTAGATGACGGAATTGAAAAAATACGTGGTAATGATATTCGACTTGAATTGGTAATTCCACAGGATTTTAGCCAACGTTTAAAATTGGGACAGCCTGCTTCAGTACAGATGAATATTGATGCCGTTGATGGGACAACTGCGGGCCTCATACAGGGCTACGGACGATCAATTATTCAGGATTTTAGTAGCAGGGTTCGTCCGAAAGTTAAAAACTTTGAGCTCACAAATCAGCAAGGCATAAATATGATCCCCGCCAGCTGGTACAATCCCAACCTTAATTACATCCAATATATGGTGCCCGGTATTTTGGTGGTTCTTGTTTCGATGATTGGGATGTTTCTGTCGGGCATGAATATTGTACGCGAACGAGAAATTGGTACCATTGAACAGCTTAATGTTACCCCTATCAAAAGGTATCAGTTCATTACCGGCAAATTGTTGCCCTTTTGGATCATTGCGCTATTTGAATTGGGTATAGGATTGCTCATCGCATACTACGGTTTTGGGGTTCCTTTCGTGGGCAGTGCATGGCTTCTTTTTGGGATTGCCGGAATCTTTTTGCTGGTCGTGCAGGGACTTGGATTATTTATATCAACAGTTACGGATACCCAACAGCAAGCCATGTTTATTGCTTGGTTTTTGATGGTGGTATTTATCCTGATGGGGGGATTGTTTACTCCCATTGAAAGCATGCCGGTTTGGGCACAGAAGCTTACGATTCTGAATCCTATTGCGCATTTTATCGAAATTATGCGGAGTGTGATGCTAAAAGGAGCAGGCTGGGTGGAAGTACAGCATTTGGTGGCGTTACTTTCAGTAATGGCCGGAGTAATTTTGCCGGCCGCTATTTTCAGGTATCGAAAATCGACCTCTTAATATCGTGTTCAAACTATTAAATAAATGCCAGCAAATGGTGTTTCCTTATTGGAAGGATCTTGTACTTAGATTATCGCCGATAATATTGCTTCGGCTGAGAGTTACATAATAATTCTTTCATTAAAGCCGCGAATACAATATTCTATGAATTCGCAATTAGATTAACCCACTTCATTTCAATGTCTGATAATATCGACTCCATACGTGCACTACTCGATGAAACCGATAAGAAGATTGTTGAGTCTTTGGCCAAACGGCAGGAATTAGTGCGTGAAATTTCTGAGCTTAAAATCGATGATGAGACGGATATAAGAGATACCAAAAGGGAAGAAGAGTTACTGTCGAAAATAACAAAACTAGCTCGCGAAGCCGGGCTTGACCGCTATTTTGCCGAACAGCTGTTTAAAGATATTATCCATCATTCGGTACGTTTTCAGACTCATTCGCTGGTTGATCATCAGAATGTTGAAAAGGAGGCAGATGTTGTTGAGGTAGCATACCAGGGGACAGATGGGGCCTTTAGTCATCAGGCTGCATATCGTCATTTCGAAGAGCGCTATAGCCAGGTTGATTGTTTCGGTTACGACACTTTTCGTGAGGCTGCGGAAGCGGTGAAAGACCAAAAGGTAGATTATGCTATCCTACCTATCGAGAACACAACCGCCGGTTCCATTAATGAAACCTATGATCTATTAGCGGATGATGATTTGCATATTGTTGGAGAAGAAGCGATTCGCATTATCCATTGTTTATTAGCGTTGGAGAACATTCCGATTGATCGCATTCGTCGAATTATGTCACATCCCCAGGCTATTGCACAGTGCAGCAACTTTTTGGCAAAGCTCCATGATTGTCGAGTCGAATCTTACATCGATACCGCGATGTCGGCCAAGAAAGTGCTGGAAGATGGAGATTTATCCCAAGCTGCCATCGCCGGAAGTTACGCAGCAGATATTTACGGACTAAACATTTTGGAGCGCGATTTAGCCAATCAATCCGAAAACTTTACCCGTTTTGTGGTGGTCAGTCGTCAACCGGTGGAGGTTGATGCGCAGATCCCATGCAAAACCTCTTTGCTGATGGTTACTACGCACCAGCAGGGAGCGCTTGTCGGTTGCCTGAATATTATAGCAGATCACGGCATTGATATGACAAAGCTCGAATCACGTCCCAAGCCCAACGAACCGTGGAAATACCAGTTTTATCTGGATATCGAAGGAAATATTGCCAACCCGGAGATTAAAGTAGCACTTCAGGAATTAGAACAAGAGGCCAGTTCGTTGAAGGTGCTCGGATGCTATCCCGCGCAAGTGGGAACTCCTGATGAGTAATATTTTTCTATTGAGTTTGGGGCTCTTCCTTGAATACTTCAATTAAGAATGCGATATGATCATTGAGATCAGTATCAATCAGCTGGGCACCCTTTTTGATATCTTCGCGGGGTACATCCGCTGCGAATCTGCTGTCTTTAAGTTTTTTAGTAACTGATTTTACACGCATATCTGCAAAACCA
>CAYNKF010000285.1:0-3873 GCA_964397705.1 uncultured Balneolaceae bacterium
CTAAGGGAAAATTCGACTCGTGAGTATTAAATTTTGGAAATGCAACCCGTCGAACTTCATTCTTGTGTACTAGGTCACTAACATCATGAGCAATAGCTATTTTAGCCGGTACACCCTCGTGATAAAATGTATGGTAGGTAAACTGAATATAAAGCGTATCCCCTTCTTTGGTCTGTTGTACCCAAATCTTATCAACACTGTTACTTTTCTCTCCTGAACCATCAATTAGCTCTACTCTCTTTTTCTTTTCTCCAAGATCGTATATATCCATTGAAAGAAATTCTTCTCGAGAATAGCCATAACAAGTTATTGCTGCCTTATTAACGTCTAAGATTGCCAATGATTTATGATCGAGAATAAATATAGGCTGGTCATCAAAAAATGAGGGGGAATCGCTTTCCATCTCCGAAATTCTATGTCCTTTTATTAAGCTATACCATCCATGCTGTGAATATAATCGGCGATAATGTATAACTCTAAACAAATAAATAAAACTATTATTTCGGATTTCAATTTAGCAAAAATGTATCTGTGCCTGTTTTCTAATTTTTATATCTTTACAAGCATTGGTTAAAAGTGCTAACATCTTCTAAACGTATATTTATCTATAAATGCCTGAACAGATTACCATTACATTTCCAGACGGAAGCGAAAAACAATTCCCAAAAGGTACTACCGGACGCGAAGTTGCTGAATCAATTTCAAAGGGATTAGCTCGTGAAGCGCTTAGCATTACCCTTGACGATGAAATAATGGATTTAGATCGACCAATATATCGTTACGGCACCATTACCATTAATACCTGGGAAAGCGAGGATGGTAAATATACATTCTGGCACTCGTCTGCACATGTTTTGGCGGAAGCAATTCAAGAACTTTATCCAAATGCGAAATTTGCCATTGGTCCGCCCGTTGAAAACGGATTTTATTATGATATCGACTTTGGAGATCAAACTGTTGGCGAAGATGATCTCGAAAAAATCGAAAATAGAATGATTGAGCTGGCCCGCGAGAAAAATGAATTTACTCGCAAACCGATTTCCAAAGAAGATGCACTCAACTTCTACGAAGATGTGAACAACGAATATAAAATTGAGCTGATTGAGGATCTCGAAGACGACAATATTACTTTTTATGAGCAAGGGAATTTTACTGACCTGTGCCGTGGTCCGCACATCCCGGATACCGGTCGCATAAAAGCAGTCAAGTTAACGAGTTTGGCTGGAGCATACTGGCGCGGAGATGAAAATAACGAACAGCTCACGCGAATTTACGGAATCTCATTTCCCAAGCAGAAATTGCTTAACCAATATATAGAACAGGTTGAGGAAGCCAAGAAACGAGATCACAAAAAACTGGGAAAGGAACTTGGCATTTATATGATCGATCCCATGATTGGACAGGGATTACCTGTTTGGCTTCCAAACGGCACCGTTTTGCGTCGTACACTTGAAGCATTTTTACGTGAAGAACAGAAAAAACGAGGCTATCAGGAAGTCATTACTCCACATATCGGGAATCTGGAATTGTACCGAACCTCTGGGCATTTCCCTTATTATCGGGAATCGCAATACAATCCCATTAAAATGGGAGAAGACGGTGAAGGATATCTACTTAAACCAATGAACTGTCCGCATCATCATCGTATATACTCGAACGAACTGCGCAGTTATCGTGACCTCCCCATGCGACTGGCAGAATTTGGGAGCGTCTATCGATACGAACAATCGGGGGAATTAAATGGACTCTCACGTGTTCGTGGCTTTACCCAAGATGATGCTCATATTTACTGCACGCATGACCAACTCAAAGATGAGATCATCAATGTAATTGAATTAACGGAACTGGTATTTGGTACTTTTGAAATGCCGGTAGATATCCGCCTATCTTACCGTGATGATAATGAAAATAAATACGGGGGTGCCGAAGAATTTTGGGATCGGGCTGAACGCGAAATCAAAGAAGTTGCCGACGAGATGGATCTGGACTATAAAGTAGCACGCGGTGAAGCAAGTTTTTATGGGCCGAAAATTGACTTTATCATCCGCGATGCCATTGGCCGTAAATGGCAGCTGGGCACTATACAGGTAGATTATGTAATGCCTGAACGCTTTGATTTAACCTATGTAGGTTCTGACAATAGCAAGCATCGGCCGGTGATTATACACCGTGCACCCTTTGGTTCTATGGAACGGTTTACCAGCATATTGATCGAACATTTTGCCGGTGATTTCCCCGTTTGGCTGGCTCCAAAGCAGGTTCAAATTATTCCAGTTTCAGACGATTTCAATGAATATGCCTTTAAATGTGCATCGAAGTTAAAAGAAGAAGACGTCCGCGTTGAGGTTGACACAAGAAGCGAACCCATAGGCGGAAAAATTCGTGATGCTGAAACGAGCAAGATTCCATATATGTTAATAGTAGGTGGTGATGAAGAATCTGATGGAACGGTATCGGTTCGCCGCCACAAAGAAGGTGACATTGGAACTTTTGATTTTTCTGATTTTCTTTCTAATCTCACTAAAGAGATTAACAACAAAGAAGTTCCTAATCATTAGATCTTAAATCGACTAATTTTAATAAAACAAAGAGGTAACTTATCGCAAGAAGAACTAGAAGACGACGACCACGGGGCAATGATGATCGTCCCAATGCCAATGAAGAAATTCGCGCATCAAAAGTACGGGTAGTACACCCCGAAGATGTAGAAAAGGAACACGAGGTTGTCCCCATCGATCGCGCACTGGAAATCGCTGAATCGTATGGGCTCGATCTTGTAGAAGTAGCCCCCAATGCCAAACCTCCGGTTTGCAAAGTGCTGGATTTCGGCAAGTACATGTACAAAAAGAAAAAGAAGGAAAAAGAGGCTAAGAAAAAACAGCATACCGTTCAGGTTAAAGAACTTCGTTTTAGACCCAATACCGATGATCATGATCTGGAGTTTAAAACGCGCCATGCACGGGAATTCCTGGAAGGTGGAGACAAGGTAAAAGCTACGGTACAATTTCGTGGACGTGACATGTTGTACACCGAGAAAGGAGAAGAATTACTTCATGACTTGGCTGAAGAATTGGATGATGTCAGTGAAATTGAATCCAAGCCAAATATGGAAGGTCGACGAATGATTATGATGTTGGCACCTACCGGTAAGGGCGGTTCATAGGTGGCTCATATTATCTGAGTTGCCAATAATCATATCCAGATATTTTTCTTAAGATTACCCTGTTGAAGAACCTTTTCAGCAGGGTTTTTTAATGTGTTATTTATTGGATGCATCAGATGAGCTAAATAATCAAGATATTGTTGAAGATAACTTTCAATTAAGAGTTTAATCTGTACCCTTAATTACTTATCTTCCAAGCCATAATTCCAAGAAATTTAATAGGTATCTCGTTATGCCAAAGATGAAATCACATAGTGGGGCTAAAAAGCGCTTTAAGAAAACCGGTTCCGGTAAGTATATGCGCAAAAAAGCCGGAAAGGCTCATATCCTCACGAAAAAAACAAGTAGAAAGAAGCGAAAGCTCGGCAAGGTTACTGAGGTTGATGAAACCCAGCAAAAGAATGTCGAACAAATGCTTCCTTATAGCTAATCATTCAAATATTAACTCTTAAACATTAGACAAAATGCCACGATCAAGAAATAAGGTGGCTTCCCGTCGCCGTCGCCGCAAGATTTTAAAACAGGCGAAAGGTTACTGGGGCAAGCGAAAGAATGTTTATAAGTTTGCGAAGAACACGGTTGAAAAAGGGATGCTGTATCAGTATCGCGACCGTAAGGTTCGTAAACGTGAATTCAGAAAGCTCTGGATCACACGCATTAATGCAGCTGCCCGTCAAAATGGTACTACCTACTCGCGACTGATGGGAGCC
>CAYNKF010000286.1:0-3843 GCA_964397705.1 uncultured Balneolaceae bacterium
ATGGAATTTTTGGGCGTCGTAAAATCAAAAATAAGCAACCCGCCGGGCTTAAGCACTGATACCGTTTCATTGAGGAAAGTTAGAACCTCATAGGAATTTTGCAGATAGTTAATACTATCAAAAACACTGAATACAGCGTCAAAAGTTTGATTAAGCTGCAAATTAAGGAAATCCATGACCTCAAAATCGACTTTGCATCGCATGGCTTTATTTTTCTCACGTGCTTTTTGGATCATTTGTGATGACTTGTCAGTTCCCATCACATTGTAGCATTCCAGTTCATCCAGGAAAAGGGCAACAGATCCTGTTCCACAAGCCAACTCCAGTATGTCTACGGGATTGGGATGATGTTCGAGCATGATGGCATCGATGTAATCTGCCCACAACTCATAATCAACATCTTCCATTACGGTATCATAAATATCGGCTAGCTTGGAATATTCCGGATGCTGTTCAGTATTATTGGTGCTCATCCCTTTGTTGCCCGTTTATTTCGATGTTCAATAAGTTCTGAAGCCAGGCCCAAGGCTTCGATAAATGATGAAGGGTTGGCCTTATTTTGTCCGGCAATATCAAAAGCTGTGCCGTGGTCGGGAGAGGTGCGAATGATCGGAAGACCGGCGGTAACATTAACACCACCGCCAAAAGAAAGCGTTTTGAATGGAATTAAACCTTGATCATGATACATCGCCACAATGCCATCGTATTGTTCATATTTTCTATTTCCAAAAAAACCGTCGGCGGGGAATGCACCAGAAACTGAGAGTCCTTCAGAGCGGACATCTTCAATTGCGGGTGTAATAATTTGTTGTTCCTCAGTACCAATAACACCACCATCACCTGCATGAGGGTTGAGGCCGAGTACCGCAACATCAGGCGACGAAATATTGAAATCATTTCGCAACGTCTTATGCATAATCCGGATATATTTTTTAACCAAGTCAACAGATAGGGAAGAGGTAATATCAGAAAGAGGTATATGCCCGGTAACAAGCCCCACTCGTAAGTTATCATGCACTAATATCATCATAAAATCAGTAGTATCCGTTTTTTTGGCCAAGAATTCGGTATGTCCCGGAATATGATATCCAGCTAAGTTTACAGCTTCTTTTGATATGGGAGCGGTAACCAAGGCATCAGCTTGTTTCGATTTGCATAATGAAATCCCCTTTTCTACTGCAAGCATTGCGCATTTCCCGGATTGTTTAGAAAAGTTACCGGGATTAACTGAAATAGCCTCATCAGGATAGGTTTGTAAGAGATTAACCTCTCTGTCAACAACCTCATCAGCAGTAAGGGCATGATGGTAGTTAAGTGAGTGAGAGAGATTAGTGAGCCAGAAATCGAATGTTTTTTTAGAACTCAGAATGATAGGGGTGATTTCTTCTAAAGTGAGGTCACGCAATGACTTGATAACGACCTCCGGGCCAATCCCATTTATATCTCCAATACTTATGGCGATGCGTTTGTGCATAAATTAGTGTTGCGCAATTATCTTGATTGACTGGAAACAAGGTCGAAATCTCCAAAGCCGGTTGTTGCCTTAAAAATAAACTGCCGGTTGGGATAAGTCCATATCTCAGTCGTGGCACCTTCTTTAGGAAACTTACGGTTAATATCCTTAGGCGGACCATATTTAATATAAACCTCTCCACGGTCGCTATTGAAGCCTATTGTATTTTCAGTGGTGAAATTTTTGTAGGTATAATCGATGCGCTGGTAATATTCAGCCATCAATTCATTAAACTCGGTATCGGGAGTAGGATCTTTTTCTTTCCAGAATGAACGAAACTTTTTTTCCCGTTCTAAAGCAGTTCCATTGTCGATTTTTTTAATGGTTTCTTTATGCGTAATAAATCGAAGCATTTCTATTGCGACATTTAAATTTAATAAACTGGTAGGCATGTCATTCCATTGTGAACGAAAGGTGTCTTGAGCAACAATATCTCCTGCACTATTTTTTATAGAAAGCTGATACAAAGAATTCTCGAATTCGCTATTGGGTACATCAATAATGGCATAGGTATAGCCACCATCTGATGCATTGAGATTTAGATAAGGTTTTCTTTCAGTATGTATCAATTGGGGACGTACATCTGTTTTGATATTTTCTTCTGTCAGCTTCTTTGAAAACACTTTGTTTTGTTTAGTTGTATCTTCTCGCAAAGCACTTAGTTTAACGATATCAATCGTATAAGATTCACCAGACTTGTATTTCGGTAAGTAAGCAATGGCTTGAAAATCTTTAGCGTAATCAACAGTATTACCAGTTGTGTTTAAGATAAATCGGGAGGATTCAGATTTATCAGGAAATGTGGGACTAACAAAAACGTCCCCAGTTTTCTGTTCACCGTAAGAGGTTATGTTAATCTTTTGCGTCCTAGAAATTCGACTTTCAGTCTGATCACCACGTTTCATTTGTAGTACATAGTTATATGTACCGGGTTCAAGACTTACTTTTATATAACCGTTTAAAAATTGATCGTCAGACTGACTGCTTTCATAGTCTTTTGCATAAACAGTATCCTCCCAGAAAGCACGCCCGGCGGGTTCCAAGCCCTCAATAGAAATATTTCCCTCCCTTTTTTCGGCATTAGATTCTGCTTTAAAAACTTCTAGCATCAGGTTCATAGAACTGAAATATTTGTTTGCTGATGATCGGTCTCTGTTTTTTTTAAAAGGCAGTGAGCTATAGGGGACATGAAAAATAACAACAAATTGAACAGCCCCATTATCATCTTCCGGCAGCGTGAGATAGTCAAACGATGCCCGTTGCTGTTGCTGATTCATAGCCAGGTCTTGATAGCTGATATTACGCTGCCCGTATAGCTCAGTAACGGATATAATTGAGAATACAATTACGAACAGAGTAACCAGGTACTTTTTGAAGTTTTTCACGAGATGGTAATTTTTTGATGGAAGTTTATCTCAAAAGGAAACTAAAGAACTTTTGGTGGAATAGATAGAATCAATACTTTCGAGATTGCTAAATTTCGTTATTTTTGAAACGCTTCAACGAATACAACTATTATCCAATAATAATAAATCGCATCTATGAGTTCCCAAGATTCAAATGGTTCGTCTCAACAGGATTTAAAAACACTTATTCAAGAGATTAATAAAACCGAGCAGGAGATTAAAAAGGGCGGGGGAGAAAAGCGAATTAAAAAACAGCATAACAAAGGGAAACTTACCGCTCGCGAACGTATCGATATGTTAATTGATGATAATACTAATCTCTATGAATTGGGATTGTGGGCCGGCTACGAGATGTACGAAGATGAGGGTGGATGTCCGTCTGGGGGCGTAGTAACCGGAATTGGAACTGTATCGGGGCGTGATTGCGTGATTGTAGCGAATGATGCTACAGTGAAAGCGGGAGCTTGGTTTCCCATCACAGCAAAAAAGAATTTGCGAGCGCAGGAAATTGCTTTGGAAAATAAGCTTCCTATTCTTTATCTGGTGGATTCCGCTGGTGTATATCTGCCCATGCAGGATCAAATTTTTCCCGACAAAGATCATTTCGGTCGAATATTCCGAAATAATGCTCGACTTAGTGCTGAAGGGATCCCACAGATTGCAGCTATAATGGGGAGTTGTGTAGCTGGTGGTGCATATCTTCCTATTATGAGTGATGAAGCTCTCATAGTGGATGGTACAGGTAGCGTCTTTTTGGCGCGTAGTTATCTAGTGAAAGCACCTATGGGTGATGAGGTTGATAATGAAACCTTAGGTGGCGCAACCACGCATACTGAAATTAGTGGTGTAACAGATTATAAAATGGAAGATGATGAGGAGTGTCTTTCAACAGTACGTGACCTCGTTGATAAGCTTGGCCCGTTT
>CAYNKF010000287.1:0-3830 GCA_964397705.1 uncultured Balneolaceae bacterium
TCGTTATGTCCGTGTTTACGGAATCCGATCAATCAATAACCACGTCCTTGCCAAACTTCTGACGGTATTCGAACGCCATCTGCATAGCATGAACGGCTTCTTCGGGATTATCGCCATTAACATGGAAGATCGGAGCCAAGATGGCCTTGGCAAGATCGGAAGCATATTCTGTGGAACGTCCGTCATCGGGAAGGGTAGTAAATCCAATTTGATTATTTAAAATGATATGGATGGTACCACCGGTTTTATAAGCATCCAGCTGAGACATATTTAGTGTTTCAGCAACAACACCCTGACCGGAAAATGCTGCATCACCGTGAATAAGTACGGGCAGATTTTTCTTTTCGGCATTCTCACCGTCGTGGTCCTGGGTAGCCCGGGTGGCTCCTTCAACAACCGGATTGACCGATTCGAGATGACTTGGGTTTGGCATCAACTCAATTTCAACTTCTTCACCGGCCGTTGTTTCATAGGTTCCTTTCGACCCAAGGTGATATTTGACATCACCGGACCCTTGAATGCTGTCCGGATCGAGGTTTCCTTCAAAATCAGCAAAAACTTTTCGATACGGCTTATTCATGATGTTTACGAGGATATTCAAGCGCCCCCGATGGGCCATACCCATAAATATTTTTTCGACTTGGTCTTGGCCCGCTTTTTCAAGCATGTGATCCATCATTGGGATAAGCGTATCTTCGCCTTCCAGGGAAAAACGCTTATGGCCTATATACTTCTTATGCAGGAACTGCTCAAAAGCCATCGCCTGATTTAACTTATGTAAGATCTGTTTTTTCTGATCTTTGGTAAGTTCTGGCGTGTTTGTTGTGGATTCCATGCGTTCACGTAACCACTTGCGTTCCTCCAGGTCAAGGATATGCATGAACTCGGCACCCATCTTGCCGCAGTACGTTTCGCGCAATAAGGTAATAATTTCGCGGAGCGTTGCTTTTTCATTACCGCCAAGACCGCCGCAATAGAATTCGCGATCCAAATCCCAAAGTGTAAGGTCGTAGTAGCTGAGATCGAGTTCCGGACTCTGGCCGGGTTCATCACTCAATGGGTCAAGGTCAGCGAGCACGTGTCCCCGCGTGCGATACATATTAATGAGCCGCATTACATTAATGGCGCGCTTGTTTTGTTCTAGGGTAGCACCGCTGCCATCGAGCTGGCCAACATAGGTATCTGCACCAAAAGGCAGTGGATCATAAGGAATTTCAAGATCCTCAAATATTTCGTTATAAAAATTCTCTTCTCCGTTGAGCAAGCTGTGTACTTTCTTCAGAAATGCTCCTGACTCCGCTCCCTGTATCACGCGGTGATCGTAGGTCGATGTCACATTCATGACTTTGCTGATACCCAGCTTATTAAGCACCTCTTGTGACATCGACTGGTATTCTGCCGGATAATCAATGGCACCGGTAGCAATAATTGCACCTTGTGTTTTCATCAGGCGCGGTACCGATTGTACGGTTCCAATCATTCCCGGGTTCGTGAGCGTAAGCGTTGTGCCCTGGAAATCTGAAATTTCAAGATTCCCGTTTCGGGCTTTATCAATAAGATCCGAATAGGCATAGAGAAACTCTTTAAAATTCATCTTATCTACGCCTTTGATGTTGGGGACAAGGAGATTCCGAGAACCATCCTTATTTTGAACATCAATGGCTAGCCCAAGGTTAACTTGCTCTGGAATAACTTTGTGTGGCTCGCCATCTTTGTAGATGAACGAGTTATTCATGTTGGGATATTCTTCCAGCGCTTTGATAATTGCCCAAGCGATATAGTGCGTAAATGAAGACTTGGGTTCATTGCGCTGCTTCAGGTGTCGGTTGATAATAGCCCGATCCTCAATGAGCATTTTCATGGGCAGTGACCGAACCGAAGTAGCTGTAGGAACTTCCAGACTTTCATCCATATTTTCGACAATCTTGCTGGATACCCCTTTGATTTTTTCAAGGGTAGCTCCGGAAGGGATATCAGCGTCGCCATCATCTTTTGGCTGGGCCGCTTTCTTGGTTTTTTTCTGTTCCTTGGGTTTTGCAGCGGTAGTTTGGGCCGGGGCCGGACGAGTTTCAGCTTTTTGTGCCTCCGATTTCAGGTCTTCCGGCCGTTCTACGCCTTCAATTTCGTCAAAATATTGGCGCCAGTGATTAGGAACAGAAGATGGGTCTTCTTTATATTGATTGAAAAGTTCTTCAACGAGTGCGGAATTAGGTCCGAAAACAGCTTCGAGCGACTTCAAAATATGGTCTTATTGGGTTGTTTTAATTATTAGTAAATAAACGTCTGCAAGAGTTAATATTGAGTGTTATTTTTGGTTTCTTTAAACCATAAACAATCAAGCGTAAAGTTAATCATTGTAATATTAAATTACGATTCTTGAGCAGAGATAATTTTCACTATTAATCTGCTTATGATCGGTATATCAACAATGATTTTATAAAGTAGGTTTCAGTGAATTTATGAACGACAAAGTAAAAGAAAAAACAGGGGCAGAAAATGTGCAATGGGATCTTTCTGATCTCTATAATTCTCTAGATGATCCCGCTCTTGAAAACGATAAGAAAAGAATTGTTGAACAGGCCCAAAAGTTTGCATCTACATACAAGGGAAACGTAGCTGATCTTGATGAAGAAAGTATGAGACAGGCTCTTGAAGAGTATGAAGAGCTTATTGAATTGGCCGGTAAGATCGGTTCGTATGCGCATTTGATTTGGTCGACGAACACCAACAAGGCCGAATACGGCAAGTTGAAGCAGGAGGCCAGTGAGCTTACGTCTGAAGTTCACCAGATTCTTGTGTTTTTCGATGTTGAATGGTTGGCTGTTGATGAGGAAAAAGCTCGGAAGCTTATCGAAAGTGATGAGTTGAAACAGTACAAGCACTATTTGGAAACATCCCGTAGATACAAAGATCACGTGCTGAGTGAAAAAGAAGAGCAGGTATTATCAGCTAAAAAGGTAACCGGACGCAGTGCGTGGAATCGCTATTTTGATGAGACTATGGGCGCGGCCCGCTTTGATTTGGATGGAGAAGAGCTAACCCAGCAGGAGGTATTAAGTAAGCTTCATGAGCCCGATCGTGATCTCCGAAAACGAGCACACGCATCGCTAACGGAGACGTTCGATGATCACAGCCGTACCTTGACGTTTATCTTTAATACGCTGTTGGCCGACAAGCATACCGATGATAAGTTGCGCGACTACGATAGCTGGATCTCGTCGCGAAATCTGGCTAATGAAATTGACGACGAAACCGTGGAGGTGTTGATTGAATCGGTTACGAATAATTATGATCTCGTTCATCGGTTTTATGATCTGAAGCGTAGTCTTCTGGGATATGAAAAACTCTATGACTACGATCGGTATGCGCCCATCCTTGAGAGCGAGAAGAAAATTCAGTGGGATGAAGCTCAGGAAATGGTGTTAGATTCTTACACCGATTTTCATTCAGAGATGGGCACCGTTACTCGAAAGTTTTTTGATAATAACTGGATTGATGCTGCAATGAAGCCCGGCAAGCGTGGTGGGGCGTATTCAGCCAGTACTGTTCCGTCAGTGCATCCGTATGTATTTATGAATTTTGATGGAAAGGTCCGAGATGTACAAACACTGGCACACGAGTTAGGCCACGGGGTTCATCAGTATTTATCACGGGAGCAAGGAGCTCTGCAAGCTGATACTCCTTTAACCACGGCCGAAACAGCTTCTGTATTTGGTGAAATGCTGGTTTTTCAGAAATTGATGCGAAAGCTTGATGATCCCAAAGAAAAGCTGGCACTGCTGATCGGTAAAATTGATGATACCATTGCAACAGTATTTCGTCAGGTTTCG
>CAYNKF010000288.1:0-3800 GCA_964397705.1 uncultured Balneolaceae bacterium
GCACACAAAGGTCATGATGTAACAGTTTTAGAAAAGAACAGTTCGCCGGGCGGGAAAATTAATGAACTCTCAATTGATGGCTACCGCTTTGATACCGGTCCTTCACTGCTTACCATGCCATTCATTCTCGAAAAACTATTTGAGTATTGTGATACCAACATAAGCAAATATCTCGATATTGAGCCGGTAGATCCAATTTGCCGGTATTTTTATCCGAACGGCATACAATTCGATTGCTATCAGGATACCTGCTTAAATACCGCTCAAATTCAAGAATTTGCCCCAAATGATGTTCAGGCATATAAACAATTTATAACATATGCAGAGCAGCTTTTCGAACGTACAAAAGATGCTTTTTTGTATAATCCTTTATACGGACTTTCAGACTTGGGTAATCTCGACTTTACTGATTTCTTTAAAATTGACGCTTTCAAAACGGTATCCAGCCGTATTGATAAACAATTTGAGTCAGAAGAATTACGGCAATTTTTTAAGCGATTTACGACCTATAACGGCTCTTCGCCTTACCAAGCCCCGGCCACCCTTAATGTTATCCCATACGTTGAGCTTTCTTTGGGCGGATACTACCTAAATGGAGGTATGTACTCTCTTATTAGAGCTCTTACATCACTTGCAGAAAACAAGGGCGTAAATATTCAATATGATATCGAGATAACAAAAATTAATACAGCTGGTAACCAAATTACCGGCCTCACTGATAGCACAGGTAATATTCACAAAGCTGATATCGTAGTTTCTAATTCAGATGCTTCAGAAACCTATCTTCATTTGGTTAATAAAGAAGATGTTTCCCTATTAAAACGGAAAAAAGTTGCCAATGTAGAACCCTCTTGTTCCGGTTTTGTACTTATGTTGGGAGTTGACAAATCATATAATGCACTGACTCATCACAATATTTTCTTTTCGGAGGATTATGAAAGGGAATTTGAACAAATTTTTGAAGATAAGGTCATGCCCGAAGATCCTACACTATATATAGCTAATACCTCCCACACGAATCCCCAGCATGCCCCAGATGGTAGTTCTAATCTATTTATACTGGTAAATGCTCCCTACCTGAGCAATAATATCGATTGGAAAAATGAAGAAAAGCGGTACAAAAAACAGATTATCCGAAAGCTCCAGGAATACGGGTTAACCGATCTTAGCGATCATATCGAATATTCAAAAACTATTACGCCAAGAGATTTTTATCAAAAATATCGGAGTAACAAAGGAAGCATTTACGGAACCTCATCAAATAATAAGCTAGCGGCTTTTATGCGTCCCAAAAATAAAAGCCGCTCAGTAAAAGGTCTATATCTGGTAGGTGGCAGTACGCATCCCGGCGGTGGAATACCATTGGTAACGCTTTCAGCATTTCATGCCGTAGAGTTGATTAATCGTTTTGAAGAATAAAACTATACTTCTCCCTTTTTACCAAGATTAATCACTTCAACATCCTGGATTTTGCCATCGTCAATAGCAAAACGCACACAGGTGCGATATACTTGAAATCCATACCGGCCGGCAGCCCCGGGATTTATGAAAAGCATTCTGTCTTTCTTCTGATCCCTGCCAATTTTCAAAATGTGGGAATGCCCGCAAATAAAGACATCCGGTGGATTTTTTTCCATTTCATCTCGAATCGGAATACAGTACCGTCCTAGTGTCCCACCAATATGGGTCATCCAGAAATCAATACCATCACGCGAGAACCGTTGATGCAGAGGGTACTCCTGTCGAATATCCTGCCCATCGATATTTCCGTAGACGCCGATAAGTGGTGCGATATCGCTCAGAGTATCAGCAATCTCAATAGTTCCAAAATCACCCGCATGCCAAATTTCGTCTCGATCCTCAAAATATTCCAAAACCTGGGGATCGAGATATGAATGGGTATCCGAAATTAATCCAACTTTGATCATAGTTGATTCTTTATCATCTTCAGCTCCGTGATAACGTTTTTCTTGCCTTTATGATTGCAGGAAAACATTAAGAAAAACAATTTATTGGTTATTAAAAATCAAATATGCCCTTTTTTAGCATCATTATTGTGTCGTGGAATGCGCTGCATCATCTTAAAACATATTTCCCGAGCGTTGCTGCTACTGACTACCCCAATTACGAAATTATTTTAGCTGACAATGCCTCTACGGACGGATCTAAACAATGGATAAGAGAACATTATCCCAATGTGAAAATTGCGGAATTTGATAATAATTATGGATACTGCGGTGGTAATAATAGGGCTGTACCTCATGCCGAGGGAGATATCCTCATCTTTCTGAACAATGATGTGCGTGTTGAACCCAATTGGCTTAACGAACTTGCTACCTGTTTTCAAAAAAATGACAGCATTGCCGCAGTACAACCGAAAATGCTTTGGGATGAAGACTCCTCCTACTTCGAGTACGCCGGAGCAGCCGGTGGATTTTTAGATAAGTTAGGATACCCATTTTGCCGTGGGCGTATTTTTGATACCCTGGAAAAAGATCAGGGACAATACGACTACGAATCAGATATCTTTTGGGCCAGCGGAGCCGCATTAGCTATTCGCAAAGAGCTGTTTGAAGAAGTTGGTCCCTTTGATGAGGATTTTGAATTCCACATGGAGGAAATTGATCTTTGCTGGCGTCTGTGGAATATGGGATACCGTGTACGGTACTGCCCTGGAAGTACCGTTTATCATTTAGGAGGTGGATCATTACCTATGGATTCCCCACGTAAGCTATACTATAATTATCGCAATAACCTCAGAATGATCTGGAAAAACAGCAGTGGCCGTTCTATCGCCTGGCAATTCATAGGTCGGTATTTCCTTGACATAGCATCAGCTTTAAAAACACTTACAGATGGAGATATTGAATCATTTAAAGCTATAGCTCGTGCTCATTGCGATTTCTGAAAAGAGTTCCACGCTACTTATCAAAAGCGTCATTTACTGAAACAAAAACGAAAGGTCGAAGACAATCCTCCAGTAATGCTCAAAAATTCGATTGTCTGGGATTACTTTATTAGCGGAAAACAGAAATTCAGCGATATATTTAGCCGGAAATGAATTCCGAAAAAATCAAAGAGCAAACTCTTACATTTTTAAAAAAATGGTGGGCTTCCCTATTGATGCTGCCATTTATGTTTTATTCCCTGCATCAAATTTACTGGGCACTGAACTATAATATTTTCTTTGCAGTAAATTATAGTTATCCCTTTCCCCTCAGTATTGTCTACCTGTTTGTAGATACCTTTCTGTTGATTGTTCACGAAGCCGGACACACATTCTTTGGACTGCTTGGCTTTCGGTTTTTGACTATTCTCGGCGGATCGCTTTTTCAAATCCTGTTGCCATTGGCAATTCTCGGTTACTGCTGGATCAATCGAAAATACATTGGGCTGCAATTTTCTTATCTGTTAGTCGGCTTTAGCTGGCTTGATGTGGCTACTTATGCCGCTGACGGAAGTGCTCGACAGTTACCTCTTATTGGCGGATTAGGAAAGGAATCTCACGACTGGTACAATTTACTGGTCCGTATGAATGCGCTGGAATACGATTTTACGATCGGTATTGTATTTATTGGTTTTGGTATTCTATGTTATATGATAGCCCTTTTTAGTCCCCTTTTTTATCAAAAACATGAACATGTAGACCTCGAGTTATCTTTGGATTGAATCAATCATCTCACATCCATAAACGCTTGTATTATTATTTCTGTTTTTAACATTTCATGTTATCCGGCAATTATAGTAATAATTGAATAATGACTAATGAGTCACCATTCTGGGTATTATTCTTTGCAACT
>CAYNKF010000289.1:0-3798 GCA_964397705.1 uncultured Balneolaceae bacterium
CGCCAAACGAAGGTCCGTGTTTGAGTGCATAAGGGCCTTTAAGGATTTCCACCTCCTCAATGTGTTCCATTTGGACATGTGAGGTGGGCGGATCCATGCGGTTGGGACAGGCTCCCTGTGATTGTAGCACGCCATCCATCTCAACCATCAGCTGATTTTTTTTGAACCCGCGCAATACGGGATCAACGCCGAACCCGCCGCCTTTACGGATACCCGAAATGTTGGGCGAATCTTTGAGAAATTGACCTGCATCATGCGATAGATTAACGGTCGAAATCGCATCCATAAACTGGTCGGGCTGGTACGATGATTTTCGTGCAAGTACGGTAACCGGACTCATGGCCTCGGTTGATCTTCGCAAATAGATTGTTTTTATCTCATCGGCAATATCATTTACCGAAAGTTGAACAGTTTTACTTTTATAACCTACATACGTAATGCGGATCGTGAATTCATCGGCATCAGCCGTAAAGCTGAATGTGCCGTTAGCATTGGTGGTAGTAGTAAGATTACCTTCGTTCCAATGTACGTGAGCTCCGGCCAGCGGTTTATTATTTGATTGATCTAAAATTTTACCGGAAATAGTATTCTGTGCCCAAGCAGAATTCGATAGGGCAAAAAGGAGTAATAGTCCTATAGTTAGAGAAAAAAGTTTTAATAAACGCATAATTCTGATATAGTTTCGTTATCCACATCATAAAAGAGATACTGCTATAGAAATAGCATTGTCTTACTGTGATGTAGATTGATTATTGAAATTAATTAAGAGATCAGGTGATTATGCGCTAAGGCGGGGCGGATGAAAAATATCATCCGTAAAAATAAACAAGTGACGCTGATTTACATTTAGCAAGATTGACGTGGGAGAAAAGGTAATACCATCAAAAGCCGAAACCAGCGGAGCTTTAATCTGAAAGGGCGCATTTGTGCCTACGGGTTCATTTCCATTATGATCACAGCCGCAAAGCTTAGTGTTGTTGGAATCGTCGTTTGTGGCAGTGTGATTGCAACTGCATGCTTTGGTCTTGTCTAATGAACAGGAAGAGTTGCAATCACCATCCATGCTGCAGATCATGACTTCTCCACCGTGATGTGTGTTCATATACTGCATCGTCAATGGAGACAAACCTTGCAATATTGATACCCCAAAGAAAATGAGGAGCACCACAGACGATATGTGTTTTAGCTTATTAAGCACGTAATATATCTTTATAAGAGTAACTTGTCTTAAAATACAAAATACCTCTATTCTTTGAAAAGAATAACGGTGAAAATTTAGTATATTGTGAGTGAATATTCGCACTATTTTTAATTAATTTTTATCCATTGGCAACTACAAAAAAGCAAGCAATCTTAGAAACAGCCTTGGAACTTTTTGTATCTAAAGGTATTGATGCGACCTCTATTCGTTCTATAGCTAAGGGTGCTGAAACTGCTGAGGGTAATATCTATAGACATTTTAAAAGTAAAAATGACCTTGCCCGGACCATTTTTCTAAATTGTGCTACTCAATTTCGTAATACGATGAAAGAATCAGTAGAGCAGGGTTCGGGACCCGAACAACAAATTGAAATTCTTATTCGAACCATTTTTGATTTTTCTTTTGATTACCAAAAAGAATTCTCATTCATAATGATTGCGAATCATCGAGAAGAAATTATTACCAAAGAAATGCTTTCCAAACCGTTGCCTAAAGATGTGTTTGCCAAAATATTACGGGCTGGTAAGGAACGAGGGGTTTTTGAACTTCCGGAAGATCCTACCATTGCTGTAGCCTGGATTGTGGGAATGGTACAGCGGAGCATTATTTTTCTTCAGAGGAATATCACTTCTTTGGAACAAGAAAAGGTTATTGATGAAACAGTCCGTGCTTCTCTGCGAATGTTGAAAGCTTGATTGTTAGAATCTTATTTCCCTTTACAATCATTGAAATGAAAAGTGCCACCGGCTATCAACCGGAGGCACTTAGGATCTATTGTTAGGGATGTAGGTTATGGGACAAAGACAAGACTTTTCTAATTTTGGGCACCGGTTTTTATGTTTAGTCGGTTCGTGAGATCGTCAATCACCGTGTAAAAGACGGGTACCACCACCATCGTAAGAAGGCTTGAGGCCGTGAGACCTCCAATAATGACAATGGCCATTGGTGAAAATCGTTCGGCTCCTAATGCAAGTTCCAAAGCTAACGGAAGCATTCCAATCACTGTTGAGAATGTCGTCATCATGATGGGACGAAATCGTACAGCTACAGACTTTTTGACAATCTCTTCGCGACTTTGACCTTCCATCTGATGCAAAATAAAATCGATAAGGATTACCGAATTGTTTACAGCAATCCCAATTAGCAATATAAAGCCAATTAATACCGACATTGAAATCACTTTACCTGTAATTATTAAGCCAATGGCGGCTCCCACGGCAACAAGAGGGATGGCAAGCATAACCGTAAATGGATGAATGAATGATCGGAATTGAGCAACCATAAGTAAATAAACACCTATCAAGGCTGCCAGCAGTGCAGACAACATCTGAGCCCGGGATTCTTTCAGATCAGAGTTTTCGCCCGTGACTTTTAAATCATATCCTTTGGGGACGTCCATTTCAGAAATCGTAGATTCAATATCAGCAATAACATGACTGAAAGCACGATCATAAGTAAAGCCCAATACATCAGCTGTTCTTACAAGATTCTGCCGGGTAATGAGATTGGGAGCAAGCTTTACATCAGTTTTGGCAACCGAGGATAACGGTAACCCGGGTTTAAGTTTCGTCTGAAGTACATGGTCAAGCACATTCCGTTGCGTAGAGTCGTAGCGAACGACAATATTGGGATCTGTTCCATCGGGTGCATCCAGTCGCGTAACCGGTAGTCCGTCAACAGCAGCAAATGTTTCTTGGGCGATATAATCAGGTGTTAAATCGTAGAAAGCGGTGTTTAGTCGGTCGACAGTAAATTGCACTTCGGGACGTTCGAGCGTCCACTGCCGATAGATATTAACAGCTCCATCGACCCTGCGTATCCGGTCGGCAACTGTTTTAGCCAATGCGTTAAGTTGATTGAGATCAGGTCCTGAAATTTGCACATCAATGGGAGCAGCCGTTGTACTTTTTGCGGTACCACCCATAGCTTTGAGCACAGCGGTACGGATACCGGGAATACGATTAATTTTTTTTCGCAGCTGATTTTCTATTTCCCAAATTGAACGGTCGCGTTCTTTTCGAGAAACCAAATCTACAGTGATGAATGCCTGTTGCACGCCCATAGCACCGGCATCACCAAAGAACTTTGCATCGGGTTCGAAACCTATTTGCGAGGTATAATTGATGACATCAGAGTCTTCCTTGAGCAGATCCTCAATATCACGAACAATGGATTTTGTCTGTTCAAAAGAACTACCCGCTTCTGCTTCCATCGAAATAAAGAAAGAACCGGAATCCAGCTTGGGTAGAACTTCCATCCCACGCATAGCCAATAGGGCCATACTACCTATAAAAATGACCAAGGTGCCGGTAAGTAAAATGGTCCGGTGTTTTAGCGACCAGTCAAGTAACATTAAATACCCGTCTCTCAGTTTATCCATCCCTTTGTTAAAAGGAGCTATGTATTTTTTGATGAAGGTTCCAATGGTAGATTCATGTCGTTCAAACAAGAAAAAGAGGAGGGGAATAAGCGTAACAGCCATCAGTATAGAGGCTCCGAACGCAAAAATCATCGTAAGTGACAGCGGCCCAAACACCTTGTCGACAAATCCTGTTAAAAATTGAAAAGGAATAAGAACAATAATTGTTGTGGCAACG
>CAYNKF010000290.1:0-3757 GCA_964397705.1 uncultured Balneolaceae bacterium
AAGCAGTTTATGGCGATTCAGTGACATTAACTGAGGAATACAACCTTTGGTGGAGTTATATACCACACTTTTTACATACGCCGGGATATGTGTATGCTTACGCCTTCGGTGAGTTGTTGGTATTGGCATTGTATCAAGAATATAGGCGTTCAGAAAATGGGTTCTCGGATAAATACATTGAGATGCTACGTGCAGGGGGATCTGACTGGCCGGAAAATATTGTTGGTAAGTTGGGATTAGATATCACGCAGCCGGACTTTTGGGATAACGGTCTTTCAGCTATTGAGGAGATGATTAAACAGGCAGAAGAATTAGCAAAAAAGGTAAATTAACAGGGGATGGATAATTACGCAACGGCACGGGAAAAGGAGCGATCGAATGCCGAATTAATGGGACAGAAACGTCAGGAGAAAGCGCTTCGTGAGTTCAAGCAGGTGCTTAATGATCTGATTTTTCTTCTACAGAGTGCTTCCGAAATGGAAACGGTATATATGTATTGGGTTAACCGTTCGAGGGAGCAGTTTGTGATGGAAACAAAATCAACGGTATTCGATAATGTAATGTTCAAAGATCGGATTAGTTTTGACAAACATTTCCTCGATGAATTTAAAGATTTGGATGAACCTACCGCGATAGAGATAGGGGAAGATATTCCAGCCTCGGCACTAAATCATTATTACAGTGAAGTACCGGTCAAGTATATTACGTTGCTTCCTTTCGTGAACAATGGAGAAACGGTAGCCATAACGGTATTGGAATCTAAAGATCATATCTTTACCGAAAATAAGAGTGATGTTATTTATTCATATATCAATGCGCTGCGTAATGTCTTAAATACTTACTTGGAGATCAGTGACCTTTACGAGCAGCAGGACGAATGGATTAATTATGAGGATTGTATTTCGGAATTAGAGGTGCGGTGTCACCGAACAGAGTTGGTTAAGAAGCTGCTGAATATGATTCAGTCATTTTTATATGATGGCGGGGTTTCATTTATCAGCAGGGGCATGGACAACTGGTATAATGTGCTGAATGCGGATGATGCTAAATATGCACCGCCTGTTGGTATGAAGATGGAAGAGCGTTCGCTGGCCTATGAGGCTGTTGAGCAAGGTGAAGCGGAGTTCGCTATTCATTTTAATAATAATCCCAAGCGGCTTTCACCGCGCGAACTGCATTCGGAAGGGGCAACACTTGCTATTCCATTGAATATGAAAGACCGTCGGCAGGGGGTAGTACTGGTGTACGATAAAAATCCCCTCATATTTAAAGAATCTACCAAGCATAAGCTTGTGAACTTGGTGCGTATTGCGGGATTACAAATGCTCTCTAATAATCCCAAACTTGATGTCGACGGTTCTGTTTTTGCCAATCAGTATGAGGCTTATTTGCCGGAGCTTTGGGAGCAGACCATAAATTCAGAATTATATCGTCTGAATCCCGATTCAGGAGTGCAAAAAACTTGGTTTGGATTGGTAACGCTTTCAAATTTACCTGAATTACGTACCAAGCTGCGGATGGATCAATTGGATCAGATGCAGAAGGATTTGGTTGCCTCCTTTAATCCGAGCCAGTTCGGTTATAACGGCATTTTAGGATATAACTCTGATTATGTGTATTCCTTTTTAATCCAGAGCAAAGATGAGGACGCTGTAAAGAACTGGAGTAAATCCATTAAAAAGAAGTTTGACAGTTCGTTTGAGCTTTCCAACGGTATCCATATTGAAACGGGTATAAAAGTGGGATTTGTTCGTTTGGATAGCGATTATACTGACAGCTATCAAGTAGTGAAAAATGCCAAATCGGCTTTGTCACAGGCACTCAAATCCAATAAAAATGAAGCAGTATAATAATTATGGGAAATTGTTATGTACTTGTTGTTGATGGTCTGGGTGTAGGGGCGCAAGAAGATGCCTCTGATTATGGAGACGAAGAAGAAAATACGCTGGGCCATGTTTGTGAAGAAACGGAAGTTAAATTGCCGAACTTACAGCGAATGGGCTTGGGCAATATCATCCCGCTTACATCAGTCGCTATAGAATCAGAACCTATTTGTGCCTATGGAAAAATGCGGGAACAATCGGCTGGAAAAGATTCTACAACGGGCCACTGGGAAATTGCTGGTATACAGCTAAATCGACCATTTCCGACATATCCCGATGGTTTTCCTCAAGAGGTTATGGACCAGTTTTGTGAAGGGATCGGTGTTGAAAAGGCTTTGGTGAATAAACCGTATTCGGGTACAGAGGTAATCGCTGATTTTGGTGAGGAGCATATGGAAACCGGGTATCCTATCGTATATACATCGGCTGACAGTGTATTCCAGGTTGCCGCCCATGTGGATGTTACTTCAGTAGATACGTTATACGAATGGTGTGAATTTGCGCGCAAGGAAGTGCTGCAGGACGAACACGGAGTAGGACGAGTTATTGCGCGTCCGTTCACTGGAGAGCGGGGTAATTTTGAACGCATTTCGAATAAGCGTCATGATTTTTCACTGAAACCACCAGAACACAATATCCTCCGGTTATTGCAGCAGCAGGGAACTAAAACGTATTCTATTGGTAAGGTGGTTGACCTTTTTACTGAGGATCTATTTACCCAATTTCGGCGTACTAAAAGCAATGCAGAGGGCATTTCTCAGTTGCTAAGCCTGATGTCGGCAGTTGAAGATAGTTTTGTATTTGTAAACTTGATTGACACGGACCAAAAATACGGCCACCGTCTTGACCCGCAAGGATTTGCAGAATCTCTGCAGGAATTTGATCGGGCGATACCCGCGATTGTAAGCAAGCTAGATGAGGATGATATATTGATTATTACCGGTGACCATGGTAACGATCCTACATCCGAAAGCACTGATCACAGCCGCGAGTTTGTACCCTTATTAATATGTCCTTCTGAGAAGGCGGAACGGGTTAATTTGGGAACACGTGATACGTTTAGTGATATAGCAAGCACTGCTGCTGATTTCTTTGATATTTCGGAAACATTTCCCGGAACATCAATGTTAAATAAAGCTGAATAAAGTCGTTAAAATCAGTTCGAAATTAACATATAAAAGTCCTATATTATAGAGATCGAGAATAGGCAACATTTATCCGATTTAGTCGTTGTATTATCCCATTAAATTTGATTGTCTTATCGAAATGATCTTTAGCAGCAGATCAAATCAACGCAAATAAATCCTAATTTAACCCATCACATCCCGTGGCTAGAAGTTCAGGTATTTCTACTCGTGAATCAGAATCACTCGACCGCTATTTACAGGAGATAGGAAAAGAAAAACTTATTACTCCCGAAGACGAGGTCAGGCTTGCCAAAGAGATTCAAAAGGGCAGCCAAAAAGCACTTGAAGATTTAACGAAAGCAAATCTTCGTTTTGTGGTTTCTGTAGCCAAACAGTACCAAAACCAAGGGCTTTCATTGGGTGACCTTATTAATGAAGGGAATCTCGGATTGATCAAAGCCGCCAAGCGCTTTGATGAAACGCGTGGTTTTAAATTTATTTCATATGCCGTTTGGTGGATTCGTCAGTCTATTTTACAGGCACTTGCAGAGCAGAGTCGAATTGTACGCTTGCCGCTTAACCGAGTAGGTGCCCTAAACAAGATTGGTAAAGAACTCTCTAAATTGGAGCAGGAGTATGAACGTGTGCCTTCTGCAGCCGAGCTGGCTGAAAGTTTGGATATGACGGTTTCGGAAGTAGCTGATACGCTAAAAATATCCGGCCGGCATCTTTCCGTGGATGCACCTT
>CAYNKF010000291.1:0-3730 GCA_964397705.1 uncultured Balneolaceae bacterium
GTCCACAGCGGTTGACGAATAATTCATATTACGCAGATAGCCATCCCAGCTGGTCGTCTGATGGGGCAACAATAGTGTTTGAGGGCGAAAATGGGCTTTACACCATATCTTCTGGAGGTGGAACGGCCCAGAAAATATCTAACAGTGATGATTATGAGACTCCATTTTTGGGAATTGTAAAATAAGCATTGATCGTCTGCATGATGGTCCGAAGATAAAACCCACGGTTTTGTGACTGTGGGTATTATCTTTTTAATCTTCTACTGCTATTAGAAGCTTGGATCCTGTAGTAGAACGTAATTTGGTTTTTCAGCAGTTGTGTCCTTTGGGTTCAGGTGCTGGTAACTATTTCCCCGCAATTTTCTAACATTCTCCAGACTACACCTTCCCTGAAAAAGGTGCTGTTAGTCGTTGGCAGCTGTAAAAGACAGTTATCAATTTTTTTTGTACTGTAAAAGTGAATCGGCTTTTTTGGTATACCCGGTTTGGTTTGACAAATCAATCAAGTTTTTTAGTGAAATCTGGGTGAGAGAGTCATCAAGTCCAAAGTTCTTTTTTCGTGATTGAAAGGATTTTTTGTAGTACTCTAATGCTAATTCAGGTTTCTGTCGCTGTGTAGCATTTTTAGCCCAGCTCAAATATACATTCCCGCGATGGGGGGCGTCATTATTATCAGATTCATTGATCGCTTCCATAGCCTTTCTATGGAGGGAATCAGACTTAACATAGTTGCCTTTCCGATTGAATATACTGGCATGATTGTGAAGAATTCTAACCACCTGTGGATGCCCGGGAGGTAGTAAATCTCGGGTCGTTTTCAGAGCATAAGTATTGTAAGTGAGAGCTGAATCAAGTTGTCCTTCTTCGGTATATAGTCGTGCAATATTAGTTGCATTATTTGTGACTCGGAAGTGTTCTTTACCGTATAGTTCCTTATTAATTTTTAATGCCTTTCTGTATGAGGATATTGCTTTTTGATTCTTGCCTAGATCTTGGTACAAAATTGCCAGGTTATTAAGATTGGCAGACTTGCCAGGATGCGGACCTTCAATATTTTTTTGCAGGCTTGAGTATGATTTATTCTGGTACTCAAGGGCCTTCGCATACTTCTTCTGGTTTCGAAGTATAGAGGCGAAGATATAGTAGGATTCAGCCAGCTCAGCACTATTCTGACCGTTTACCGCTTTGTCAATAGCAATGGCTTTTTTTATATGCTCAGTTGCTTTTGGATATTCATCAAGGCGTTTTTCAACGTAAGCTAGATCACGAAGCGTTTTGGCATATTCTGCAGTTTTAGTTTTTTCAGCTGCCTCAAAAAGGGTTACGGCATTCCGTAAATGAGATGCAGCTTGTTTTGTTTGTCCTAAATCTCGAGAAATTAGTCCTGCTGTATTAAAGGTATTTGCCCGTTTTAAAGGTAACCCGTCATGTTTTTCAAGCAGTTCTACAGCACCGGTAACCATGGTTTGGGCTTTTTGTGTCTGACCAAGGGTCCGGTAGGTATGACCCATGACTTTCATGATTTCTGCCTTAACTAATGGTGTTTGCTCAATATTTTGAACTTTTTGATACCCTTGATCAAGAAACTGCCGGACCGTTATGGTATCGCCCTGGGCATTTTCGGGGTAGTTTGATTGAATTAGGTCCGTAAGAAATCCTGTGACAGCCTCAGCGCGCTGGGCTTCTAATTCAGCTCGATTCCGTTCCTCTGAAATTTGAATTGTATAAAAGGTGATAAAGCTTATCAGTATCACCAAAAAACCTGCGGCTATGCTGATTCCTGTGCTGTGTCTTCTGACAAATTTTGAGATGTTGTAGCGGATGGTATCCTCCCGAGCAATAATAGGTAGGTTATCATCTCGCCGATGTAGATCTTCGAGCAGTTGTTCGGCCGAACGATATCGGTGTTGAGGTTCTTTACGAAGCGCCTTCATAACGATGGCATCGATATCGCCTCGGAGCTGTCGGTTTATAGTTTTCAGGGAAAACTGTCGTGATTCAACAATTTCTTTTTTCTCAGATCTTGGAAGTTTTGCTATCCGGTCAGATGGTTTTAAAGGTGTTTGGGTCCGAATAGCCTCTTCAATTTCAGTGACTCCTTTCTTTTCAATAGTTAGCGGCGGTACGCCTGATAAAAGCTCGTATAGCAATATACCTAATGCGTAGGCATCAGTTGCGGTGGTGATAGGTTCCGTTTTAAGTTGTTCAGGCGCTGCATAACCAAGGGTAAGGATACGATCTCCTGTCCGGGTATTAAAATGCTCGGTCTCTGAATCCGGCTTCATGATTTTGGCTATCCCAAAATCCAGCACTTTCACGTTGCCTGCATCGGTTACCAAGATATTAGAGGGTTTCAGATCCCGGTGGATAACGGCATTATTGTGGGCATGTTGAACGGCTTCACATATTGATTGAAAGAGGTGCAAGCGATGTTCTATAGAAAGGTTTTGAACATCGCAGTACTCATAAAGAGGAATTCCGTTAATATATTCCATGACCAGATAGGGCAGTCCCTGCTGAGTAATACCTCCATCTAACAGTTGGGCAATGTTTGGATGATCAAGCTTGGCAAGGATGTTCCGTTCTCGTTCGAAACGTGCTATATTTGATGGCGTATCCATGCCTTGGCGCAAGATCTTTATAGCTATTTCTTTTTGGTAAGCCTCATCGGCTCTTATTGCCTTATATACTGATCCCATTCCACCATGTCCGATAAGTTCGGTAATCTTATAATTACCGACTGTTTGTCCGATCATCGAGGAAGTTGCTTTTTCGGATGTGCTAATATCTTCTGCCAAGTTTCGTGGAAATGCATCCGGTCCTTCCAAAAAATTCAGAGAATCTGCTTTTTCAATTGAGGCCAATAACCTGCTGACCTCACTTTTCAACTCTTCATTACCATTGGTTGCCTCTTGTAGATAACGTGTGCGTTGTTCACCATCCAGATCCAGTGCCGTATCAACTATGTCAATTACTTGATTCCATTGATGCTGCTGCATAAATAGAGCTACTATTTAATTTTTAAGTTCCTTATATAGCTATCCGCGTGCTTTTGCCCAATCTCTCTTGACCGTTCTTTCAGAAATTTTAAGTACATCAGCAGTGGCTGTTACTGTCATTTGCCCAAAGAAACGAAGTGTTACAACTTTAGCCATTCGTTCGTCATAGCTGGCTAGTTCTTTTAGTTTTTCATCAAGATCAAGAAGTTCATCAGCTTCATGCTTTGCCTTTAATAGTTCATCAACGTATGTAACATCTTGTTGATCACCGCCACGCTTTCCGGCTTTCTTTTTTCGTGCATGGTCCACCAGAATTTGTCGCATACAGCGAGCTGAAATAGCCATAAAATGATTCTTGTCATGCGCTTCGATTTTCGTTTGGTCAATCATCTTCATATAGACTTCATGAACTAAAGCGGTTTCTGTGAATGTGATATCATCCCGCTCTTTCGCAAGTTTTGAATGGGCAATTTTTTTGAGTTCATCATAAATAAGGGGGAATAGTTCTTCCATCGCTTGTTCGCTATCGCTGCGAACCCTTTTAAGAAGATGGGTTATTTCAGACTTGCTACGCATTGTGGCTTCTGTAGATTATTCTTGAGTGGTGTAAAAAAGGGATTTTGATGAAGCTTTGCACTATGTAAAAGTACACATTATTAAGAGGGAACTAGGTCGCCTATGCCCGGGGATGAAACTCTTTATGAACCTGATGGAGCAAGCTGCGATCTACG
>CAYNKF010000292.1:0-3726 GCA_964397705.1 uncultured Balneolaceae bacterium
ATCCGGACAAACTCTCGGTCGCGATCTACTGGTAAAGATTTTTCCCAATACACAAAATAATACTCTTACTCGTATCAGCACGTTGGCTGCTGCACTATTGGGAATCCTATTAATTATTATTTATCCCAGTGTTATTGACCTGTGGTATGTTATCGGTTCTGTAATGATTCCCGGCCTGTTGATTCCTGTGATGGGCGTTTATCTTCGATTTTTTACCCTCCGAAAAAAATGGGTGCTTCCCACTATGATCGGCAGCATCGGTGTATCATTACTTTGGCTTATTCTGGGTACCATCACAAGCGAAGGAATGTATAATTACACTTACCTAGGAGTTGAACCCTTTTATCCCGGCTTAGTAGCAAGTATAGTGATGTGGATTATCGGTAGGAAAAAGGATGGAGATCTTCTGGAAGAAACCGATTTTGCAAAAGATGAGATGCTACAATAAAACTAAATAAACCTGTTTTGGTAGTTAGAGCAACAGAGTCAGAACGGTATACTGCGCTAGGTACTTTTTAAGATGTGCCCCAAGTTCAATTTATGAATAGGAATTAAGTACTTCATAGCCATAGCATCTTTCTCGATATTAAGCTCTCCGGTTCGGCGAAAATCAACGATACAATAATTATCAAAAGACCGAACTACTTCACCAATCCCGTAATACTCGGGACAAGGTCCATAGTAAACCAAATCTCCAAGCTGAATATTATTATCCGCTCGTCGGTTATACGGATATATAACCGGCAGTCGGTCTAAGCGATATGGAAGTCTTTTCTTCGTTGCCATGGTCGCATAATATACGGGATTACAACTCCCTTTTTCTAATGACAAATTTTCGGGTTTTCTTGTCAGGTGCTTCGATGGAGATCCATATCGCTTTCGGCGGGATGAGTGACTCGATCCGCTCCGGCCATTCTATTACCGTAATTCCTTCCCCATAAAAATATTCTTCGGCACCTATTTCTAGGGCTTCACGAGGAGATTCCATGCGATAACAGTCAAAATGGTAGAGCATTTTATCACCGTCATACTCATTAATAAGCGTAAACGTCGGCGAACTAACATCGTCACTATCAATGCCCAACCCTTCTGCCATTCCCTTCACAAAGTGGGTTTTACCCGCACCGAGATCACCGTGAAGGCAAACAATAGCTCCTGCTTCCAAAGAAGAAACCAATTCTTTACCTCTCCCAATGGTTTCATCAGGAGAAGTCGTTATAAATTCCTTTTCCATAAATACGAATTAATCAAAAAGAGTAAGAAGATAAAAGCTCTCTTGTGAGAAAGCTATTATAACATTGACTTGGGTCGCAATGTGGAAATAGGCAATATCATCTCTTCCATGCTGGTTCCGCCATGCAAAAAAGTATCCCTATAGCGATTTTGATAACGATGATAGTTCGTAGGATAAACAAAGTAGTAATCCTCCTTGGCGATAATATAATTGTTAGAATGCCCCGGAGTAGGTAATTTATATTCAGCCGGATCTTCAATAATCAAAGCGGCATCATCATTTGCCGATAGATTTCTACCATACTTGTATCGCAGACTCGTAGATGTTTCCCGATCGCCGTATACCTTCGTATCTCGGAGGGCTCGCACCGCGCCGTGATCACTCGTTACTACAATAACTACTTCCTCATCAGCTAAGAGTTTAAATATTTCATACAACGTAGAGTGCTGAAACCAGGTTTTTGTTAACGAACGGAAAGCCGGCACATCAGGTGCAATCTCTTTAAGAACATCAGAATCGGAACGAGAGTGCACCAATGTATCCACAAAGTTATAGACAAACGTGCTCAGCGGAACCTGCAAATAATTGTGGATATTGTCAGCAACGTCCTTACCCTCATCTGTCCGCAATATTTTCTCATACTTAACCTTTTTATTAAGCCCTTTTCGGTTTAATTGCTTTATAAACAGTTCTTCTTCGAACTGATTTAACGAACTCTCATCTTCACCTTGGCTCCACAAAGCAGGGTAAATATCTTCAATTTCGAGCGGAAATAATCCCGAAAAAATTGCATTGCGAGAGTAGGGAGTCGCCGTGGGGAGAATGGAATAATAGAAATCAGTATCAATTGCATAATCTTCATTCAACAAGCTCTGGAACAACAACCATTGATCATAGCGCATACAGTCGATCACCAAAAAGAGCGTAGTCTGTCCATTCTTAACGTGTGGCAAAACATATTCTCCCACAATATCTGTAGAAAGTGCCGGACGCTGAGGGGTAGATTCACTGAGCCATGATTTATAATTCTGCGTAATAAATCGCCCGAACATTTTATTGGCCTCCTGATACTGATCGGCCAAAACCTGACGCAATGATTCATCGCCCGACTCTAAATCAATATCCCATTGTGTAAGTTGCTTATAAATCTCGATCCATTCTTCCCATCCCGTATCCTCATGAATCCGCTCAGAAATCTCATTGAAATTTCGCAGGTAAGACTGTGCGAACTTTTCATTTCGGATACGACGGCGTTCCAGAATACGCTTGATAGTCAAAAATATCTGGTTGGGATTAACCGGCTTAATCAGGTAGTCTGAAATTTTACCGCCGATCGCATCTTCCATGATCGACTCTTCCTCACTCTTTGTAATCATCACCACCGGCAAACCCGCCTTAATGGTTTTGATTCGATTAAGCGTGGCCAGCCCATCCATGCCCGGCATCTGTTCATCCAGAAAAACAATATCAAAAGGCTGTTCCCGGATCAGCGTAATCGCATCCTCGCCATTGGTTACGGGGGTGACGTCAAAATCTTTGTTCTCTAAAAAAATGATATGCGGCTTCAGCTGATCGATCTCATCATCCGCCCATAAAATACGTGTAGCCATCAGGATTCAATTGCATTATTCTGAATCCTTAAGTTTGATAAATGGCATCAATTTATCCAATCGTTTTTGGGCTATTCCCTTAATATTTTTAAGCTCTTTAAACGACTGGAACTCTCCATTTTTATTACGATATGTAATGATCCGTTTTGCATATGTAGGACCAATACCCGGCAATGCTTCAAGCGCCTCTCTATTGGCTTTATTAACGTTTATCCGTTCATTATTCGGATTCTCATCCGTCTCCTCGATATTTTCTTCAGTGTCCTCGACTCCTTCACTTGAGGTAGAATCCTCCGAAACCGTATCGGTCCGGACCTCTGCAATTTGATTTCCCGGAGTAGGATAATACTGTTCCATGAGCTTTTCTTCCTCGGCCTCGAGCATGGCTGTGCGTTCGGCAAACTGCTGCTCAAGTTCGAGATAGTCTCCATCTTCAAACGGCACGGACGGCGACAACGCCATATTTAGTCCGCCCAATACTACAAGTAGAACCAGCAATCCCGATATTGCTTTTCGTTCACCGGGCGCAATTTTCAGTTTTTCCAACCAGAAAAACAATCGTCTCTTCATGATCTTTCTCCCTTAGTTATTATTCACTACAAGTAAGACCGTTCAACTACAGATTCCTTACAAAAATCGCTCTTGTTTGATGGTGAAAATAATTCGATGTTTGGCTTCTGATGATAGAAACAACCAAAATATACCACTACGATAACCTCTCTGTTTCCTATAATCGGATAGGTATTCAGGATAAACAGCCGCTGATTATCTTACACGGCTGGGGCAGCAGTAAACAGGTGATGATGCCATTGGCCAAGGAGCTTTCGGATATTCGCGATTGCTACATCTTTGACTTACCCGGATTTGGAAACTCTTCGATCC
>CAYNKF010000293.1:0-3723 GCA_964397705.1 uncultured Balneolaceae bacterium
TGTTCAACAGTGCATGCAGGTTATTGAGAGACAGCTCTTCTTTTTCAACCAGGTAGAAGAGGATAGACGGATCAATGTCACCTGAACGGGTGCCCATTACCAATCCTGACAGTGGAGTGAAGCCCATAGAAGTATCAATTGACTTACCGTCTTTTACAGCTGCAACGGAAGCACCGTTTCCCAGGTGACAGGTAATCACACTGGTATCCTCCACGGGTTTCTCGGTGATATTGTAATATTGACGGCTCACATAATAGTGTGATGTCCCGTGAAATCCATATTTCCTAATTTTGTAACGGCGATATAGCCGGTTCGGGATGCCGTAAAGATAAGCTTTGGCAGGGAGTGAGTGGTGAAATGCCGTATCAAATACTGCAACATGGGGTATTTTAGGCAGATACTTCATGGCAGCTTCTATTCCTTTTAAATTTGGCGGATTATGAAGCGGAGCCAAGTCGAATGCCTGCCTTATGGCATCCTTTACATCTTCATCAATGAGAACCGAGTCTTTGAACGTTTCACCGCCGTGAACAACCCGGTGACCGACAGCTTTAATATCATCCGTCGATGAGATTGCCGTATTATCTGAATCCATCAGAAAATTCATAATCTCCTCCAAAGCCTTAACGTGATTCTCGATCTTACGTGTATCTTTTATCGATTTGAATCCTGCAGGCTCATGTTTAACAAGGGAAGTGACTGCACCAATACGTTCCACAATACCGGAGCAGATCTCTTCTTGTTCGGATGTTTCAATTAGATTGTATTTTACGGATGAACTGCCGCAATTGATCACAAGTACGATCATTTGTATTCTGTATCTAGAGGTTGAGCAATTGTTATGAAAACAGCTTAATATAGTGAAGGTGAATGAATCTTTGATAAAGGTTGGAGAATTCGAGTTGCGATGTGGCGATTTTCGCAGGGTTTAGAAGTTTTAAACGACCAAGTAGTCAGGTGCAAAACTTTATTGTTCTATTTTCAAAGGGTTCATAATTGTAAGTTAAAGGTATTCATATAGCTCATTTCTGGGGATACCGTTATTCCCAAAACAATATTTAAATACCACATATGATTATTATTTAAGGGCTTCGGTTCAGAACGTAAAGGGTTCGAGTCCTTTCGGGCGTACTTTTAAACGATGTGCCCGTCAATTACTAGCGGGCGCATTCTTTTATTAATTCCTGCATACCTCAAAAACTTCTCAAGCTATTGCTACAAATAGTACAACATCAATTTAGCTATTATTAGCTCATCATTTTCCCATCTTTTACTTAGCTCCCAGTCAACAGGTGATGGCTTAATTTCTCTTAAACTTTGAGTGACAAGCCAAAAGAAATGAATAAATGGTTTGTAATCACCTAGCAGTTTAATGGAGTAAAATGATAAGATCATGCTTAAAATTAGGGGGAAATTGCAGAATGTATTAGTTTGCTCTTAAATCTAATTTTAATGCAAAAGGGCAAAATTATGGCGCTCAAATTAAAAAAAATTCTTTTCCCAACAGATTTTTCGAAGAATGCCCAACGAGCGTTGCCCTTAGCGGCTAAAATTGCCTCCCTTACCGGGTCCGAACTAATTTTGTTCCATACAGTCTACGGCACGCTGGACAGACCTGATTTCGTACATGACAGGGAGAAGGCCATCAATGATGCCAGTCAACAATTCGAAAAACTTATAACTGACCTCAGAAAAGACAGTCAATACAAGAAATTAGAAATATCAACAATATTGCAGTCAGGGCCACCCACTACCGGACTTTTGGAAAAAGCCAACAAATATAACACTGACCTGATTGTAATGGGGACAAAAGGTGCCACCGGAAATCGGAATGTAATTTTTGGAAGCGTTGCCTCCGCCACAATAGTCAAATCGGAAATTCCGGTGCTTGCAGTGCCTCCAAGCAGTTCCCTTGATGACTTAAAACACATCACATTTACCACTGACTACCATGAAGGAGACCTTCAGGCCTTACACCAAACAATAGAATTGGCTGATCTATTCAAATCAAGTATTGATATTATACATGTGGCGGAACGGAAAAGCCTGTCAACTGAAATAAAGTTTCGGGGGTTCAGGGAGTTGGTAAGAGAAAAATCCGGATATGAGAATATCTCATTCGATATAAAATATGAATATGATTTTTTCCCGGCCATGGCCGATTACTGTATCGATAACCCATATTCCCTGCTCGTGATGGTCAAACATAAAAAAACTTTTTGGGAGAAATTGGTTGAAAAGAATCACTCCAAAGAGATGGCATGTTACACCAAAGTCCCGCTACTTGTTTTGATTGGAGATAAAAAGACAAAGAGTAGGTAAGAAGATAAAGGCAGATTATACTATTAAAATTAACATCAAAATGGCTGTCAATTCTTTTACAAAAAATGTAAGCAGATAGAATAAAGGAGAGTAAATAGCGTATGCCCGATCAAATAAAACCCCCAATGGATGTAGATATTACTATCTCCGAACAGCCTTGGTACACCCTTACCACAGAAAAAGTATGTGAGATCGTCAAGACCACTGCTGAAACAGGATTGGCAGATGGTGAAATTGAGAAGCGCATAACCTTTTTTGGTCCCAATGAAATTGCTGTAGAGGCAGGATTAACCCGTTTGCAGATCCTCATTCACCAATTTAAAGATCCGCTGATTTATATTTTACTGGCTGCCGCTTTTGTGACTTTCGTGCTCCAGGATTATATCGATTCAGGCGTAATCATGGCGGTGGTTCTGCTGAATGCTGTTATTGGCTATTTTCAGGAAAACAAAGCCCAAAGTGCCATCCGAGCACTCTCTCGATTGTCAGATCCCAAAGCTCAGGTCATCCGCAACGGACGGGAAATTGAGATACCGAGCCGCGAGCTGGTCCCTGGTGATATTGTGCTGCTCAGCTCGGGCGGACGGGTGGCGGCAGACATGCGGATCATCACCTCAAAAGGGCTGGAAGTGGATGAGTCGGCACTGACCGGGGAATCGGAGGTAATCAATAAACAAGTAGATCCGCTGCAAACCCAGAATTTGGTTCCCGCCGACCAGAAAAATATGGCTTTTGCAGGTACCATTGTTACCCAGGGCCGGGCAAAAGCGGTTGTGGTACGCACGGGCGACTCAACAGAATTGGGGAAAATCGCCTCTACCGTTAAGGATATTGGTATCACAAAAACCCCGTTGCAGGAAAAGGTCGATAAGCTAGGCAAACATATTGGAAATCTTATCCTGGGTTTTGCAGTGCTTATTTCCGTGATCGGGATCCTGTACAATATGGATCCCTCAGAGATTTTTATAACGGTTGTTGCCATGGCGGTATCGGCTATCCCCGAGGGGCTGCCAGTAATCCTTACTGTAACGCTGGCCATCGGGGTGCGCCGGATGGCCAACCGGCAGGCTATCATCCGTTCGCTGCCGGCGGTTGAAACACTGGGCAGTACCACGGTCATTGGCTCAGACAAAACGGGTACGCTGACCAAAAATCAGATGACGGTACGTCAAATTTGGGCTGATGACACATTGTTTGAGACAACCAAGGCCGGATACCAGCTTGAAGGAGCGATAAGCGAAGATGGGAAGGTGATAACTCCTTCCACCGAAAACGGACTTTTTCAAACCCTCCTGGTAGGTACCCTGGCCAACGAGGCTAATGTAACCGCTGTTGAGAGGGGTGAACCGCAGGGCGATCCCACCGAAATTGCGCTGCATGTGTCGGCCTACAAAGGGGGCA
>CAYNKF010000294.1:0-3712 GCA_964397705.1 uncultured Balneolaceae bacterium
TAAAGCAATTCACGCAGGACAAGAACCGGAAGAAACTTCTGGTGCTGTAATGCCCCCGATCTTTCAAACCTCAACCTACGCGCAACAAGCGCCTAACGTTCACAAGGGATACGATTACGCTCGGGTAGGTAATCCTACCCGCACAGCCCTGGAAAAGCTTATTGCCGGATTGGAAAATGCCGATGAATGTGCCTGCTTTGCGAGCGGTTGTGCTGCGATGGATGCAGTTCTAAAAATGTTTAGACCCGGAGATCAAATTATTGCTTCAAATGATCTCTACGGGGGCACTTATCGACTATTTACAGAAGTATTTGCTCCATACGGCATTGACTTCACATTTGTAGATATGACTGATATCGAAAATGTAAAGGAGGCAACAACAGAAAATGCGAAACTTCTTTGGATTGAAACCCCTACGAATCCTCTATTGCGTGTAGTAGATATTGAAGAGTTAACAGGTTTTGCAAAAAAACAGGATATCTTTTCACTGGTTGATAACACCTTCGCCTCTCCCTATTTGCAACAGCCCCTTGAATTGGGAGCAGATATGGTACTCCACTCTACTACTAAATACCTGGGAGGCCATTCCGATGTAATTGGCGGAGCAGTCGCCACTTCAAATGAAGCCATTATGGAACAATTACGTTTCCAGGTTAAAACCACGGGAGCCGTTCCCGGCCCAATGGATTGCTACCTTACGTTAAGAGGCATAAAAACGCTCTCGGTACGTGTGCAACAATCGGTGGATAATGCTCAAAAAGTTGCTTCTTTTTTAGCTGATCATCCCGATGTTGACGAAGTCATCTATCCCGGTTTAAAAAGTCATCAACAGCACGAAATTGCGAAGAAACAGATGAGTGATTTTGGAGGTATGGTTTCATTTTCCTTGAAAGATGACTCCATGGAAAAAGCCCAAGAATTTATGAGCAGAACTACAGTGTTCACCTTGGCTGAGAGTCTCGGTGGTGTTGAATCATTGATTAGCCATCCGGCTTCTATGACACATGGATCTATCCCAAAAGAAGTGCGCGAAAAAGCGGGACTCAAAGATTCATTAATCCGGCTCTCGGTTGGTATTGAAGATGCTGATGATCTTATTGATGATCTGGACGAAGCATTTGAATAGACTTCAGATCTAATAACAAAATATATAACTCAAAAACTCATTAACATTATGCGCAATGTAGTTATTGTAGATGCGAAACGTACACCGGTTGGTTCATTCGGTGGTAGTCTATCCTCTTTTTCAGCACCAGAATTAGGTGCGGCAACAATCACTGAGTTAATGAAATCATCCGGTGTTGAACCCGAGCAAATTCAAGAAGTGGTTTTCGGAAATGTGCTCACCGCCGGGGTGGGTCAAGCTCCTGCACGACAGGCTGCATTAAAAGCCGGACTTTCAGAGCTTACCCCAGCTACAGCTATTAACAAAGTCTGTGCCTCAGGAATGAAAGCCATCATGATCGCTGCCAATCAAATTCAGCTTGAAGAAGCAGATATCATAGTTGCCGGTGGTATGGAAAGCATGAGCAATGTCCCCTATTATTTGAATAAGCATCGTTTTGGATCTAAGCTGGGACATGCCCAAGCCCAAGATGGGATCATCAGAGACGGCCTCTGGGATGTCTACAATGATTTCCACATGGGTAATGCCGCAGAAATCTGTGCCCGGGAATGCAACATCAGTCGTGAAGAACAAGATGAATTTGCCATTACCTCATACAAGCGAGCGATTAAAGCTCATGAAGAAGGATATTTTGATGATGAAATCATCGAAATGAAAGTCAAAGATCGCAAGGGTAATGTATCCAAAGTAACAATGGATGAGGAGCTCAAGCGCATAAACTATGACAAAGTACCGAAGCTGAATCCTGTATTTCAAAAAGATGGAACGGTTACGCCTGCAAATGCAAGCAGTATCAATGACGGAGCCGCAGCCGTTCTTTTAATGAGTGAAGAAAAGGCTGAAGAACTCGGATATACTCCATTGGCTCGTATTGCAAGTCAGGCTAGTGCAGCCAAAAAACCCGAATGGTTTACGACAGCACCGGCCGATGCCATGCCAAAAGCAATGAAAAGAGCAAAACTAGAAAAAGATGAAATTGATCTTTTTGAGATTAATGAAGCATTTTCAGTTGTTTCGCTGGCTAATGAGCAAATATTAGAACTCGATCCCGAAAAAGTGAATATTCATGGCGGTGCTGTCAGTATTGGTCATCCTATTGGCTGCTCGGGAGCACGTATCATTGTAACACTACTACACGCTCTCAAGCGCACAAAAGGACGTTATGGTTGCGCCGGCATTTGCAATGGTGGTGGTGGAGCCTCAGCCATGGTTCTTGAAATGCTTAATTAAGGATCCTTACAAAAAAGAAAGCAGGGTGAACTCGTTCATCCTGCTTTTTTATTTTTCATTAATTCTGATAACTTTATAAGAAATAACATAATAATAGTGCACGTTCATAGTAAAATAGTCTAGCGTAAGATTATTTACTATTTTCTGGTAAATTCTGAATGTACTTCTATCAACTGATTTTGTTATGATTAAGAAAGCATTTTCCACTTTTGCCCTTCTGCTGTTTTTGACCGGTTTATCATATGGTCAGGTCGGCATCACTTCGGTACCTTTTCTACAGATCGAACCCGATTCCCGTGCAGCAGGAATGGGCAATACCGGTGTTGCTATTGCTGATAATGCCTCAGCAGTTTTCTGGAACCCTGCAGGACTTGCCTTTCAAAAAGGAAATCAAATTAACTTTACACATAGTGAATGGCTGCCCCAGTTTAATGCTGATCTATTTTATGATTATCTGGTTGGAAAATATCATATGGAAGGCATCGGTACATTCGGCGGACATGTTACTTTTTTAAACTTAGGTGAACAATTGCGTACCGATGAAACCGGATTAGAACAGGGCCGTTTCAATAGCTACGAACTTGCAGCAGGTTTATCTTATGGACTAAAACTCAATGAAAACTGGTCTCTCGGTACCGGATTCCGATTTATATACAGCAGCCTTGCGGATGGCCGGATTAGCCAGCAACGTATAAATCCCGGTTCAAGTGTGGGAGTTGATCTTTCTGCAATGTATAAATCAAACAATTTCGAGTTTATCGGAAATAATGCCAATGTAAATGCTGGACTAAATATCTCAAATATCGGTCCGGGAGTTAACTATACAGATAACGCCCAAAAAGATCCCCTGCCAACAATTTTTCGCATTGGATGGGCATTTAATACAAATCTTGACGATGACGGCATCCATAAATTGACGATTGCCAATGATATCTCGAAGGTGATGGCACGACTTGATTCTGACGGCGAACCCAAAGGAGTTATCAGCTCCATTTTCTCATCATGGGGTAGTTTTACCCGTAATACAGGAACTGGTGAAGTCACTCTCTCTCTTCCCGAACAATTGATGTATGCTGTAGGTACCGAATATTGGTACAACGATCTTTTTGCCGTGCGCGGTGGATACTATTATGAGGATCCCAACAACGGTGATCGCCAATATATGACTCTGGGGGCTGGTATCCGATATAAGTTTGTAGGGGTAGACTTTAGCTATATCAATACCCTTGGGGACGAAAATCATCCTCTTGCCAATACAACCCGTTTTGGTTTGCTCTTAAACTTCTAATTCGAGCAACTGTGGGTTCATGACTTCTTATAAACCAACTACTTTTTTTGATAAAAGCATGCTTTTTG
>CAYNKF010000295.1:0-3704 GCA_964397705.1 uncultured Balneolaceae bacterium
TGCGGGCCCTTATCCTGCAAGTCCATCATCAGCATTTGGACATCTATTCTTATTGGTTGAGCCGAAAGGGGGTGATACATCAAACCCACAACTTTGGAGAGCAATCAACTTCGCCGCTGACGTAGAAGGACACTCTGGGATTTCAACGCTTTACAATGGACTGATTGGGAATCTGGAAGGAAGCTTTGAACACCTACCATTTTATAAGAAAATACGAGATTATTCCTATTCTGAAGCAAGAGATCTTTGGCTATTTCCCATTGAGCTAACTCCGAAGGAAAAGCATCGTTTTGCCAATTTTATTAATAGCAGGCAGGACAGTACGTCACAATATCGATTTTCAGATAAAAACTGTGCTACCTATATAAGTAAATCGCTGCATTATTCGTTTGATGAACCATTTGAGAACAAGGTTTTTGTCTTACCTCAAGATGTAATAAGTGATGGCTTTATTAATCAAAGATTATCTACTCCGTTATGGATCCAAGATATTGAGGGACAACTTGGTGAGCTTGTGTCCAAATATGAGCTAAATAATCTTGCGAACCCTAACTTAGATTCCTTAGATGCTACTGAGAAGGTGCACTTTTTGAAGACCTATGAGTGGCTATATAATAACAGGTCAATCAGGTTTGACGCTGAAAAGAAAGAACTTATTCGGAAACTTCGGTATGATATAGCACAACAAGAAACGGATTATGAGTTTAATCAGTTAGAGTCTAAAGAATTCGATATTCATCACCCAGCTCGTATTGGAGTTAATTACTTCTATGGTGATGATAGCTCCAATAGATTGTTGGTCGATACTCGACTTGGGTTACATAGCTTCAGTGATAAAGCCAACACGTATCCAAAGTATGATTATATCGATATATTTCGGATACGGGCAATGGTATCGAGGTCAGAGGTGCTGATGGATGAGTTTTGGATATTTCATCAATCAAGCCGACAACCTAAAAGTGAGTTAAACAATCCATTGTCGTGGAGTTTAGGTTTAGGGGGAGATCGATTTCTTTATGAAGGTCAATCTCTCATGGCACTGGGTATATATTCGGCAGTGGGGAAGAGCTATTCCATTCTTGATGATCTTTGGAGTTCTTCGATGATACTTTCAGCCAATCCCACATATCTGGAAAAGCATACGTGGTCATTGATTGTAAATCCCAAAGTTGAAAATCGGATTTTCGTTTCACAGAATGTGAAAGGAATGGTAGAAGTTAGTAATCCTATCTTTTTACAATCGAATGAAGTTTTTAGTCCCAGATTAAATTTTAATGGAGTCTACTCCATTACAGATAACATTTATTTCACGAGTGAGATAGAATGGCAGTCCAAACAGGTCAGAGTATTGGGCGGAATCAATTTCAATTTATCACTTTAAAAATTATTGGATATAAATTTTATTCCATTGATTGATGAGCTTATTATGACAATTAAAATGAGAGTATTTATCTATTAGAGTTATCTTCGAGAATATTTGATGCATTTGTTACAGCTTCTTTTGTTGCAAATCCTTTTTCTTTGTCCACACGTACCAACTGATCCTGTTGAGTTTCTAAGAATGTTGCTTCATCATCAATGATTACATAAGGAATCTTTTCTTTGTTGTTTTCTTCCAACCAATGCTCGACTTCGTGCCCTCTACAGTAGTTATTTCCATCATGTTGAGGAGCTATTGAGTTGGTCACATCAATAATCAATTTTTTAGGAATGTCGTTAGATGCAAAAAATTCTTGAAGTTGCTCAAGGGGATACTCGTGTCGCCATGAAGATGTGCTGACTATCCTTGCATCATAGTGCTCACAGAGTAGTGAGATATGCTTACAGGCAGTTGGATCCCATACCTTGTTGGTAGCCTTGCCAGATTCAATTTTCTGGCGTTTCAAGTGATTTATAGTATTTAATACTCCGTCAATATCCAGAAAGATTATTGAGTTGATCATCCTTTAGATGTGCTATTAAAAGTTGATAGTTAAAAAATGGACCAGGAGCTAAAAAGCTATTAGTTGTTAGATAAGGCGAGATAAGTTAAAAAAAGTGCTTTTAATATGGTGTTAAAAATTTAATGGATCGTTTGATTTTTGGGCTTTAAAAGTACCTTGAACCAATACTCTACCTGAACCTGAAGGGATATTGCTAACTTCTATAGTTCCTGTAATCAAATTAGTACTTTGTTCTTCGATGGTTATAGTACCAGAACGAATAAACATTATCTCGAAACTATTCGGAACTACGTAGAGACTATTAGAATCAGAATTATCAAGGGATAAGGTATTTGAAGAATTCTTGGGAGCAACTAATAAAAGACCATAATTACTTGTAAAAACACTGTCATCTGAAGCAGGTGTCCTTCCAGCAGTTAAACTCAAACGAAATTGTTTTAATGAGTCATTAAGTGTATTAAAAGTAAATTTGGCTTCTCCATTGAATTCATTTTCAATAGCGCCAGTTGTTTTGGCTTCAAAAGTACCCACATCTAAGTTGTTATCTCCAGAATTGGTAGAAGATGAACAACTGATGAGCACAAAAAGTATGATCAAAGTAAAAGATAATCTTGATGTGGTGTTCATAGTTAACGTAAAGTTGAAATGTAGCAAGGGATTATATTTAAGTAAGTGTTTGAGCGGAGATAAATGGCTTTATTTTAATTTACTGTAACCAAGAATCCGTACATCTGGATGTTCCTTTGTCTCTCTTCTATCGACTGAAAGTGAGATCTTATACTGTTTATTTTCCTTAAATTGTTTTGGTTCAACGGTTTCGATAAACAATGTGTCAGAAGGGGGTAGCCTATCTGATACCCATATTCCATCTGGCAGTATACAGGTTGCATCTTCTGGACATTGAAAAGAATTAAATACAAAGGACTCAATATTTACCGAATCAGGTGTTTGAATCTCGTTAAGTACTTGTTGTATACCTACCGTTTCAAAATTGAAAGCTTCTGGATATGTTCGTTCTATCTTCTCATCTGAATCACTGACGCCACATCCTACAAACATAAGACAGGCTACAAATATTGATAGGTGTTTTTTAGTCATAATGGTCTTTGTAACAGGGTTTTTAGCTAAAAATTATATAATAAGCAGGTAGTTGAAATGTCATAAATTGTTTTTTATAAGTCTTAAATGCACCTAATAGATATATTAATGGGTTTCAGCAATTGTCACTTCTGGTACTGAAAACCAATAAATATTGCCAGTCTCTTGATTTTTTATTTTTAATCCAACGTTTACTTTTGATCCTACTTCCCATATTGGGCCTTCTCGAGATATAATATTCAGTCGATTTGGACTGCTTTGATTTAGCCTAACTTCAACTTCAGTGGGACGCCAGATCTTACCCTCATGGACAATATAATGCTTTACAATTTCGATGTTACTTTGAATAGATTCGCCATCCGTACGAATTAGGGTGTTATTAAGATTTAATCTTACTGGTGGATCAACAATGGGCATAAAATCTCTCCAAGCGTAAGATTCTACGGTAAATTCTATGCCATTAACCATCAGAGAAGACGGGGCTGATCTTATTTGAGATACCAAACGTTGGTCTTGGATGAGATCTCCATTCTGGGGTGATTCATCTTCAAACGAAGTGTTCGTGGTACAACCTACCACTGAAAACATCAGTACGGATATTATTATAATAGAAACTCTCATAAGGTTTACCCTTTATTTGTATTACTAAAGCAAGTTGGGATA
>CAYNKF010000296.1:0-3692 GCA_964397705.1 uncultured Balneolaceae bacterium
TCTTCCGGAACCTGCTGTATATCCCAAACTCCAATATCGTGCGGCAGTACCCCTAAAAGCGCATATAAAATTCGATTTGGATCTAGCTCATCGGGATGATCAAAATGAGCAACCTGCCCTTCGGCGTGTACCCCGCTATCTGTACGTCCCTGTCCGATTATATCAACAGGCTGAGTTAATATCCTGGATAATGCCGATTCAATTTCTTCTTCTACGGTATTGCTATTCGGCTGCTTTTGCCAGCCGCTATACCGGTTGCCATCAAATTCTATCGAAATTTTATATCTCGGCATTTGCTAAAATGTAATCCTTAAATTGGCAATCAGACCATCCGCATACTTATATGGAGACAAAAAAAGCGAACTACTAACGGTTGAATCGTGCTGTTTTTTGGCTCGATTGTACGCACTAATACCACTGATTACCCGATTTAAAACCATCAATCCCAGTAGCGCAGGCAACTGTTGATCAATCCGCTCAAAACGACTGCGCAAATCACGATATTCCTGTCGCTGAGCGTTGCTTGACCACTGCCATCGGTTTTCGGGCACATCATCAAAAAGCTGATCCCAGTTACGGCTGCGAGCCTGATAATCATTATAGGCTTCAAGGCTGTTAAAGTCCCCAACAGCCAATTGAAACTGGCGGCTGCGCCCCTCTATAGGAACCCCCGCCTGCTGACGACCGTAAGCATACCAATTTTGTTGCACGTTGTTTGAATGGATAGAAAATCCTGCGTAACTGAGAATCAGAACTGCATCGGCAGCAAGATGATACTGTCCACGCCGCCAATTTTTATTATCTACGTGATAGTGTCCCCAGCCGGGAACGGCCAAAGATTTTAGAAATGCTGTTTTGGGATCAGGTTGCTGTGCTAATAACCGGTCAGCATTTGTAGCCAAAAATGCCATCATCAGTAAAAGAACCGGTATGTACAAGCGCATGATCAGGCAGATTTTTTTCGTTCTCTATCCCAATGTCGGAAAATAGAGATGCTAAATCCACCCATCAGTAAAAAGGTTCCCAGCCATACAATAGAAATAAACGGTTTTTCTTCGGCAACCAGTAGTACCCATTGGTCTTCAACCTGGGTATCAATACCACGAACTTTGAGATCAATACCACCGTTGGAAGGATCTACGCTCGTAAACTGGATACTCGCATCCTCATAACCGGGTATGGAAATTGGCGGAGCATAGGTCCAGTTTTCTCCCTCCTTCACATAAATAGAAAACAACGGTCGCAATGGCACCGAAGAATCACTGCCCCGCTGGGTCAATGTTAAATTAGCACGAATGGCTACAATGGTACTGTCCTGCAATTGCTGATTATCTACTTCAACATAGTCTTCAAAGCTGAGATCAAATTCTCCCATTTTAATGGTTTCGCCGCGCTCAACGCTTACTTCCTGCACTTGCACTGAATCCTCTTCTGTAGACGCATTATCACCCCTTCGCTTTGCGGCAGCTTCTTTGGCTTCCTCGTTTCTTCGCTCTACAAATGAGCTTCCCGCTACGTATAGATAAATATCACTCATCAAACCGGTGCGTACATCCGGATCAACTGACCATTGAATGTCAGATTGAGAAGATGATGACAACATCGGATACACCTGGGGGTTTAAAACAAACTGTTCTCCATTTCCATCAGCAGGCTCAAACTTAATACGATATTCCTGTTGTCCCGGACGTTCTTGGTTTTTCAGGGTATATCCCTCATAAGTAACCTTATAACGGTCATCAATAACCTTTGGCTGATTTAACTTTAGTTCCAGAAAATCTACCTTCTGCGTCTTCTGAAACCCTTGTTCATCGGTTACTTCCCCCCGTTCAATGGCCGCATTATATTTCTTTACGGAATCATCCAACAACATTTCGTTATAGGCTGATGAAGCCAATATTCCAAGCAATAGAACACCAAACCCAACATGGCTAAGTGCCCCCCCTATAAGTAATGGTTTTTGGCGAATCAGGCGATACATGACCACAGAGTTACCAATTACTGCTAACCAAGCAGCTAATAGAAATACCATATAATATAGATCCCGGACGTCACCAAGAATAATAGTTGCCAGAGTTAAGACACACGAAATAGCAACCGGCCATAACAGATCGGCAGCAAGCGATTCGGCATCTTGGCGTTTCCAGAATAAAAACTGCCCCAATACCGTCATAATAGCGGCTATGATAGCCAGCGGCATCGTCCATTCATTATAAAAACTAACTTCGGGCGGAGTAGGATTCTCCACAAACAAGCGACCGATTACCGGTGAACTGGTTCCCAGTATTATGACAAGCCCAATCAAGAATAGTACCATAGCCCCTGCAAAAGTCATAAATTCGCGACTCAGGAATTTAGACTCATTCTCTTGAGAGGGCAACTCTTTATATCGATAGAAAAACAGTCCTAAACCAATGATGGTGACTGCTCCCATAAATACTACCAGCTGACTGTACAGTCCCAAATCCACGAAGCTGTGTACCGAAGAATCAGCCAGAATACCAGATCGTGTCAAAAAGGTCTCGTAAACAATAGCTAAGTAAGCAAGAATCGCAAAAATGATGGAAGCTTTTTGCGAGGTCGAACTTTTACGCTGGATAATCATGGTGTGGATGCCTGCCGTACCTAACAACCATGGTACAAAAGAGGCGTTTTCAACGGGATCCCAAGCCCAATATCCACCAAATGAAAGGGTGACGTATGCCCAGTATCCACCCAAGAATATAGCTGTTAACAGGGCTACATTAGCCCCCAGTGTCCACGGCAGTGCGGGTCCTACCCATTCGTTATACTTCCGCTTCCAAAGAGCTGCCATCGCGAAACAGTATGGAACCGTCATCATTGCAAATCCCACAAATAAAATAGGTGGATGAATCATCATCCAGGGACTTTTGAGCAAGTCGTTCAATCCCTTGCCGTCCTGCGGCACAAAGTCCGGGTTGGATTGCAAAAATGGAGCGTTGGGCATAGCTTCAGCCAAAGACCGAAATGGTGAAGCCCCCAGCTGAAAGTCACCAATAGAGATACCTGATACCATTGACAGTAAGAAAACCTGTGTGAGCGTCAGAAAGAAGAGCACCGGCCCACGGTATGGTTCGCGTGTCCATTTCATGAGCCCCAACCCAATGATGATGGAGAACAGAATCCAGAGCATAAAACTACCTTCCTGTCCTCCCCAAAAAGCTGATATCAGGTACTTGAGCTGAAGGTCACTGCTGGTATAGTTATAGACGTAATAAAAATTAAACTGGTGCGTAAGAATGATATACAGTAGTAAGCCCGATGCAATCAACAGGAATACTCCCTGTATACCGAATAGCCAATTCGATATTCTAAAGTACTTACTTGTATCGCTCTGGGCGTATAAAAAGTATCCAATGGCCGCCAGGATTGAAGTTACAAATGCGGCATTGACAAAAAGGTCTCCTAAAAATCCAATCATGAAATATTAACTCTTTGAGGGCATTGCTCTTTGAAATTCAGCTTCATCGGCGTTGTTATATTTAGATGGGCATTTCATCAGCATGTCATTGGCATAAAAAACACCGTTCTGCATCTCACCGATTACAACCAGCTGATCAGCCTCTTCAAAATTATTGGGCTTAGGTTTTGGATATACAACCCGACGGACGTTGCCATCCTCATCTTCCATATAAAATGAGAACTGTTTGGTTTCCATCGAAAATCCATAA
>CAYNKF010000297.1:0-3689 GCA_964397705.1 uncultured Balneolaceae bacterium
AGCGGTAAAGTCCGTTTTTTTATAATCAATCACACTGTCAAAGCCCAGCGATTTCATTAAATCAAGTTTTTCGGCACTGTCAACCCCGGTTACCTTTTTAGGCTTGTATGATTCCAGGATTTGGATCCCAAGGGTCCCGACCCCGCCTCCGGCACCATTGATAAGAATACTCTGCCCGGATTTCACCTTTCCCTTCTGCACAAGTCCCTGGAGAGCAAGTATTCCGGCATGGGGCAGGGCAGAGGCATCATTGTGACTTATATTCACCGGTTTTTTTGAGAGTACTTTTTCCGGAACGCAGGCGTATTCGGCAAATCCGCCAAATCCGCACCCCGACAGATCACAATAAATCTCATCACCGATGTTAAAGGAACTCACGTTATCGCCCACTGCTTCGACTTTCCCGGAAATGTCTATCCCGGGAATAGCTATTTTTGGCTTTTTTAGACCGAAAAACAAACGGATCACAAATGGTTTACCCCTCACCAACCCCCAGTCCGAATCATTGATGGATGCAGAGTGAATTTTAACCAGTACTTCATCGTCATTTGGAACCGGTTTTGGAATTTCCCCAATTTCGAGAATATTCGGCAAACCATATTCCTCTAATATTATTGCTTTCATGAGATTTTTTTATTTGGACATAATGACGTACAACATTGGCATAACCCCGAAGCTCTTTAAGTTATCCTAAGTTCGTAAACAAGTTTTATTCATGTTATTACTAAAAGTATGAGAGCAATATGAATAAAGCCGAATTAATATCAAATTACTGCCGTCGCTATGATCAAGAATTATAGCGATTACACGCTTAGTTTTTGTTAGTTTTTAAGGAAGAGAATAGGAATAGAACTTCTAGGGAGTAGTAAGATCAAGACATATAACGAAACGACCTTGCGCATAAGGGGCGCACGGTTTAGCGTTCAATTAAGAAACTAACGAAAGATGATATTTAAAGCCAAGGCAGGTAAGGCCAGGCGAGGTGTGCCATGCCCCAATCCATCGGGATCTGTGATAATGCGCAGGTTTACTTAGGTAAATTTATGGTAACGTTCGTTAAACCGGTATTGTGTTATGAATTGGCAGCGGATTGAATGTCAACGAATCGCTTAAAAAAGGTGCAATCACTGAAACATCTTTCTGATAAAAACTTTTTTCAAAAGCTTTTATTTGCTGACTGTAGTCCTGTGCTACTCCACTGAAGGGCAGTGTAAATAATATTATTAAAGCTGCTGCTACTATCGAATTCGACTTTTTTTTGCTAAAGACCCACCATAAACAAAAAGGATGCAGCCCCCAACAAATGTAATTTGCAGTGCAGTGTGTATCCAAGTCCCATTTTCAGAAAAGATGCTCATTGTCCCAGTTAGGATGAGTATTGCACCTGTGACTCTTAGCCAATTCTGTTGTTTTATACTTTCCATTTTCAATTTGAGACTGAGTTAAGTTGTGATTGCATTTTCTGTCGTTCTTTCTTAGCAAAAAGCCACGGCCAAAGCCCTACATTAAAAAGTATGAATTCGTAATACCATGGATATTCATCAGGGACTAACGCAAAAGAGATAAGCATTAAAATAACTCCCAAAACTGTGACCAAACTGAGCAAATGTGTTTTTCCCATTTTTCTTTGATTTTAGTGTTCACACAGTTAGTTAACATTTGCTCCCAAGAATTACAGTTTCGCCTAATTTTTTTGAAGAGATTCTAAATAGCCGTTAAGACAGGCCAAGTATTTCCCAAACTTTAGCTGTTGCAGAAAACTTCCCAGAAGATAGGAAAGCACTCCAACCAAGATAGGTAATACGAATAGTAGCGCTGTTCTCACATCTGTATCAAACGGTTGATCACTAAAAGCGTAGGCGTAGTAACCCCATGTAAAAATGATTGGCGCTATAAAGGTATCGGAATAGATGTTGACGGCAATAGCCGTTTTCATTGCATGAACAAACCGTTCAAGATTGTCTTTTAGGTTTAATGAAGATGATTGTACGGCTTTAATTTGTGAATATGCCTGGAAATTAAAATATACCGCGGCCCCTATTGACAAGACCATTAATCCAAAAAATGCAGCGGATTCTACAGGTGAAAAGATAAAATCAAGCGGATTTAAGGCTGGTTTTAAAATCGAAAGAAATGCAAGAGCTGCTGCGAATACAATAGATACTATACCTACGAGGAACTTTATGTGTAAGCCCCTTTTTATTTTTGAAATTTCCAGCTTAGATTTACTATGGATAGACATCGCTATCTTTTCTTCCTTAACGCTATCGTTACTGATAACATCTTGTTGGAGCAGATCCCAGGCATTTTTTAATTCTATCAATTCCATATTAATCAGTTGTAATAGTTTGGGCTAATTTTGTTCGTATTCTTGACATTTTAACTCGAACATAGTTTTGAGTAATACCAACTATTTCAGCAATCTCCTCATTTGGTACTTCATCTAAATGAAGCAACATGATGGCCCTTTCAATTTTATCCAGTTTTGAAATAGCTTTATATAAAGCTTCTATTCTTTCGTCTTTGTATTCGTTTTTCGGAAGTGAAGCCGGTTCTGTGAACTCAAAACTTTCCAAGAATAAAAATTTTCGTTTCTTTTCTTTCCGAAAATCTTGTAATGCAACATTTAACGCTACCCTGTACATCCAAGTAGAAAATTTGGACTCTCCTTTAAAAGAAGGGTAGGATTTCCATAGCTGAAGAACGATCTCCTGAAATAAGTCTTCTCTGTGAGTTTCATCATCACAGTACATCCTGCACACCTTATGAATGATCCCCTGAGATTCATCCACAAGTCTGATAAACTCATTCTCCCTTTTTTCTTCTTCCATCAAAAGCAATCACTTTTATATCGTTAGTTAACATTCAAGAGCAAGAATTACAGTTTATCAATATTTTTTTAGCTACCCGCATATGCTACTCATGTTATTGTACAATAACGAGAATGAAATGAAGCTGAATTAGATTTTAAAATGTACTACGGAAACAGCCTAAATCGAAACCAGCAGCCAATGGTCAGGCACATCCGCGTTAATGCACGCGGTTATACAGCTATTCTAACAAAAAACTGATTTGGACTTATTCTCTACAAGCTTTTGATTTCATTATTATTAGGCAGTCACCTCGTATTTCAAGCTCAACAGTTCTCCAGTTTTCACCATGCCTGACACCAACATAGCTATTCTTATCAGTTGGAATCAGCGTAAATGATGGCCAGGGCCCCTGAAGATCTGCACTGAATTTTTCGTCATCATTCCAAACCAGGTTCCAGTACTGATTCCAATTTTCGAACTCAGCATAAACAAAGGTAGTCCACGGGCCATAATCTGAAAACCGAGAAACGGGAGTATTTGCAAACGTACCTATCACATGGATTGAATCGAGATTGCCAATTTGGCTGATGCGGTTAAGTATAACAGTGGTGGGTGCGATAGGGTCTTCCCCTTCGCGCATCAAACCAGCAAGGGCATCTTGCTGGCCGGCTTGCATTTTATTCATCGCTATTCGGGTACGGGCATTCAGATCTTCAAACCTTATTTTCTGTTCCTCCGTATGATTTAAGATCAAATCAAAGACGGATTGACCTGTTAATTTTGCAACTAACCTTGTGTCATCTGCTGTGAGTTCCAGGTAACCTCCATCCATATGATACCAGCCCTCTCTTTGCTGAGCCGTTACAGGAACTCACA
>CAYNKF010000298.1:0-3683 GCA_964397705.1 uncultured Balneolaceae bacterium
TAGTCTCCTCAATCGTTTCTGTCGTTTCGCTTGGCCCTCCCCCCACAGGTGGAAAACCACCGCCTCCACCACCGGTCGTTACCGTTTGTTGGTTTTGATATTGTTCAAGACCAATTTTGAGTCTAATTTTTGAGCCTTTCTCAAAAATCCGACTTGCAGCTATAAATGAACTAAATCCCTTCTGTATATCCGGGAAGGAATCAAAGTTACCGTACAAACCTGTCGATAATTGCCAATTAAAATTGGGCCAGGTTTCAAACTCAAGAGCATATAAATCAGATCGATCATTGGTAGAAGTCGACACACTATCTACCATATAGTCTTGATACGACCGAAAGTTAGAACCCGCTTTTATTTTCAGTTGACTAAATGGCGTGGGTGACCATGTTAATGTAGGTTGAGCCCAAAACATGCTCCTACTAAAAGAGGAATTAAAATAACTTCCTCCCATCTCTACTCCGGCGCTTACCGAATAATTGAATTGATGCTGATATCTTGCCAGAGCTAATCCCCCCTTCCACGTATTTAATGCGGACATAAAAGGCTCCAGAACAGCAATGCCCGTCAACTCAACCATATCATTATTACCGAGCCAAGTGCTTTGCCCTATCCCGGAGATCGCTCCAAAGGAGGTATTTCCGGCCCGATTCCACTCCCCGTAATAGGGATTCAAATAGGTGTTTGTCGAATAACCCACTCTGGAATCAACAGAAAATACTGTCTGCCAGTCCTGTGCTAACATTTCATTTGATATAGAAATTAATAACATCACAATAATGAGACCTATTCTCATAAGTAGATCACTGCATTTTTGTTACCAAATCCGTCTTCGCGCTGCATCGGAGCCATCGGGTCTGTTACCCATTTCTCCCCATCTTTTACAAACATATAGCGATGCTCTCCTCTGCTCATTGATACCAGGCCGGTCCAGACCTGCTCTCCGTTCACCTCTTGTTTCTCAAGAGCGATAGGCTCCCAACCGTTAAAGTCCCCGGCAACTTCTATGGATTGCGCTTTTTCATCTATATAAACAAAGCGTACCCATACTTGGTCCTGGCTATGAGAAATCTGCTGTACTGATTCTTGCATATTGTTATTTACCCGGACCACCTCTTGGGAAGCATCAAAATAAAAAGGAGTCAATATGGCTATCGTTAAAATCATTGCTGCGGCAACACCATATACCGGTCGCAGATGGATTTTCCGTGGCATCCATAATCTATTTATCCAGGCTTTTATCTGCTCTGTTAGCGATATATTTGGCTCTGGTTGATCCGCATGTTCAATGCTATGCATCACCCGATCCGTAAATCCATCGGGTACCTCCGGTTGATCATACACCTCTGTATTACTAACAGTACCTTGAATTGACCTCTCGAAAGAAAGCATTTGCCGCATCTGCGGATCATCTGCTATCATATGGAGAGCCTCCCGCTCTTCTTCACCGGATAACTCCCCATCCAGATATTTTCGCAGTATTTCGTCCTTTTCCATATTCATAATTCCTAGGTATACTGGTTTACATACTCTTTCAACTCCTTCCGGGCTCTGTGCACCCGCACTTTAAGTGCCCCTTCTGTGGCATCTAATCGTTTTGCCATGGCTTGATACGTCATATTATCACGATATTTCATCAAAAAAGCCTCCGCATAAATCGGTTTTATTGTAGAGAGGGCCTTTTCTAAAATGGCCTCTTGCTCCTGTTGCTCAATGTCATCATCAGCCAATTCTTCTGCTTTCATATTGGCTTCAAGCTCATGGGATTCCATCTCACTAAATTCTTTATTTGATCGTCTTACATTCTTTGCGTAATCCAAACAGTGATTTCTTGCCAACGTATACAGCCAGGAAGAAAACTTTGACTGCTTATTAAAGGAATCCAAGCGCTCATAAGCTTTAACAAAAATCTGCTGCGCTAACTCTTCTCTGTCCGCTTTTCTATTCACAAATTTGCCTACAATACCAAATACCATTGACGCATACTTGTCAACAAGTATCCTGTAACGATCTTTCTGACCGTCCAGAATTTCTTGTATTAGTTTAAATTCTTTTTCCCTGGAATCTTCCATTAAGCTGAAACATATATCAGCGCAGGATCGCACCTTTGCAAACCCTACCTGTTTATGTGACGATTGACTTTACAAATAGTTACTAAAAAAGTGAAATTGAATAGATGAATTATATACAAGTTATTATAGTTCAAAACACCTAGTAAAATCTTTCATTTCTCTTTGATGTCTTAAACAGTATAATGTAATCGAAATATTGATTACTTCAATTTAAGGGAGCCGGGACTTTACAGGTTGATACCTCATTTTATTAGCAACCGGATGACATGCTGTACTATAAAATAATAGAGACTTACAGTTATGAAATTTAAAAGGATCCTATTGAGCAGTAAGGCAATCGCTTTAATGCTTCTACTTTTTGGTTATGGTTGGATCATTACATCTGATTTTTTAGCTGCCTATGCTAATGGTAATACCTTTAGCCTTATCAACATCCAAATACTTAAGGGGCTCCTTTTTGTAACGATTGCCTCTATGGGGGTATATGCATTACTCTATCTCAAAGATAGAGAGCTAGAACAAAGTCACAGATATACTGATTCTATTCTTGAAACAATCGATGTGGCCATCTTAGTAATCACTGAAGATGGGATTATCGATCATGCAAATAGAGCTTTTGAAAACATTTTCGGGTACACAAAAAAAGAAATGGAAGGCCACCATTTTTCAAATCTGCTAAGTGAAAGAAATTATGAGAGAGGATACGATGATTTTCAAAAATTATTAGAAGGCTATTCGTTTCCCAATGAAGAATGGGTAATAAGCGACAAATCGGGCAATCCCATTTCCCTGATCCTCAATTCTGAAATTATGCATGGTGATCAGAACGATTTCTTCATATTAAGTGCCATGGATATTACCGAGTTAAAGGAAACCCAAGCCAAACTTGAACACTCCCTGGCCGAAAAGGACGTTCTATTATCTGAAATCCATCACCGTGTAAAAAACAATTTAGCGATCGTATCGGGACTAATGCAGCTGCAAATTTTTGAAGAAAAGAATTCTAACCTAAGAGAAAAACTGGTTACCTGTACAAGCCGCATTCAAACGATTGGAACCATCCATGAACTTTTATATCAGTCAAATAACCTTGCTCAATTACGCTTTGATAAAAGTATTAAACAACTGATTCACAATATACGCGATTTAAATGAACAGCTACAGGAGATAGCCTTCAATCTTGACCTATCTCCCGTTTCTATTAATATCAACCAAGCGGTACCTGCCTGCTTAGTTATTAACGAAGTTGTTACGAACGCTTTGCAACATGCATTTACTGAAAAAGAACAAGGCCATATTTCCATAAATTTATCCAAAACCAACGATGAAGTGCTTACGTTAACCGTTTCCGATAACGGGCAAGGTTTACCCGAGCATTTTGCATCAATTTCTCAGAATGGCTCTCTAGGCTTTCAACTTGTTGATACTCTTTTAAAACAACTTGAAGCTGAACATACGGTTCACTCTACAGATCAGGGAACTAAGTTTTCATTTTCGTTTAAGAAAACACTTAAAAAAGGAAGCAGCAGTATCTTTAAAAATTAAGTTCCTAGCTTAGTTTTTTAATTAACGTTGTACCCTTTTCAATTTTCTGTATTTTAGAGCAGTAAATAT
>CAYNKF010000299.1:0-3644 GCA_964397705.1 uncultured Balneolaceae bacterium
CGCCATTCCCGGTCCATCCCCGATTTGTTTTCGTATTGATATAGTTCGTACTCGACGAAATATCGATACGCTCGTTGAACTGATGGTCGATATTAGCACGCAGCGAATAACGGTCAAAACCAGTATTTTCGATAATACCATTTTCGTCCTTGAAAGCACCGGATACATAAAACTGCGTTCTGGCATCACCCCCCGAAACACTAATTTGTGTATTTACTTGTGCCCCTTCACGACCAAAGACAAGCTCCTCATAATCCCGGAGCGTTCCATTGGCGACAGCATCATTATACATCTGTCTAGCGGCTTGAGCCGTTGAAGAGCCGGCCCCATAAACCTGGTCAATTTTGTCCTCGCTCCAAGAGGCAGCACCAATTTTATTTAGAATACTTGAGTAACCCACATCCTGACTAAAACTGACCTGCGTTTCTCCACCGCTTCCCCGTTTAGTCTCAATAATGACAACTCCGGCATTTGCTCGAGCACCATAAATAGCTGCAGCCGATGGTCCTTTCAATATTTCTATTGATTCGATTTCATCGGGATTTATATCTGCAAGTCGGTTGGCTCCGTCATCCTGGTTGGGATCAGCCTGTGCACTTACCGCCGACACACCGGTTTCGAGCTCATCATTATTTATATAAATACCATCCACAATTATAAGTGGTTGCGAACTCCCGGCTCCCAGCGTACTGATACCGCGCAGCTTGATATCAACGCCGCCGCCCGGTGCTCCACCCGAAGAAGTCATATTGGTACCCACGACCTTGCCCTGTAATGCACCGTCCACGGTAGCCGGACTCGTATTGCCGGCCAGCTCATCAGCACTAATTTTAGTTACCGAATTAGCAAGATTTTCTCGCTTTACGGATGATGCCAATCCTGATACCACAACTTCATCGAGCTGCAGTTCCGAGGGGGCCATTATAATCTCAATGCTATTTTCGCCATCTATAATTTCAATTTCTTCTTCAAACGTTTCATATCCCACAAAGGTCGCACGAATCAGATACATCCCTTCCGGAATGTCGGCAATCTCAAACATACCCTGTGCATCTGTAGCTGCCCCGACGTTTAATTCAGGAATAAATACGTTGACACCGGGCATGGGTTCGCCAGTTGATTCATCCAATACTGCTCCCTGCAATGTTCCTTCGAGCATCTGCTCAGTTTCATTGCGTGGAACAATAGCATACGATCGGTCACCTTCCAACTTATACGTTAGGTTAAAGGGACGTAGAATTTGGGCAAGCTGTTCCCCCAATTCTCCCTCGGCACCATCAATAATTGATTGCTCTACCTTTTTGTCCTCCAACAGTTTTACATCGTATAAAAATACGATATTTCTTTGTTGCTCAATATCATCCAGAATATTCTCCAGGGGTATCAATTGCGATGATGTATTTTGATGTACTTCAGTTAACGACAAAATCTCATTGCCGCTTGACTGCGCAATACTACCCTGCGCTACCATTCCAATAACAAGGAATAGCGACAGAAAAAAAGTGTATCGTTTGTTCTTCATTACAATCTCATTTAATTAGCATTTGATTTTTGAAGCCCATTCACAACGTCATCCCTGAAAATGATGGTATCCTGATCAAGTTCGACTGAAATTTGGAGGGTCTGGCTCAAGGCTGACAACAGCACCTCCAAATTGTCGTTTTCTACCGCTCCTGATACCTGCTCTGTGATCAACTCTTGATCCGCGATTTGCACCTCTTTTCCGAAAATCTTTTCAATACGATCTGCAACCACTGGCAACGGTGCCCGTTCAAACACAAAAAGTCCCTTAGTCCACGATGTGTAAATATTGGCATTCACATTTTTGATAAGGATATCAGAGTGCGATTGGCTGAACTCTGCATACTCATCTGGCTGTAGCAGTGTTTTCTTGACAGATCGAGGCTTTCCTTTTCGTTCTATGGCTACCTCTCCCTCTTCAAGTACCACCTTTGTTTTTTGATCCCAGGTGCTTACCACAAACCGGGTTCCTAATACATGTATTTTTCCATCGGAGGTTTGCACCTGAAATACCGGACCTTCATCAGCCGATCGAGGTACTACATTAAAAAACGCTTCTCCCTCTAATGCTACCTGAACGGTATCCTGAAATATCCAGCCATCATGATAGGTAACTGAAGAGTTGGCATTAAGTGTTATCCGGGTTCCGCTATCAAGTGTAATAACTTTTTGCTGACCAAATTCGGTACTGCTCGTCAGTATTGCAGGCACTTTCTGCTGTTCAACATCGGATACAGGACGTGGCAATAAGTCAGTATATTCGATGGCCAGAAACGTGGTTATCACTAACAACAGTGATGCGGCAGCAGTCATAATCCATCCCAATTGTGAATAAGAAGCTACACCTGGAAATGATTTTACCTTGGATTGCTGAGCAAAAGCTATTTGCTCATTGAGTTTTTCCCAGCTCTCATATTTTCGGTGAGTGGGGATATCGCTTTCCAAATCGTGCAGTTCGAGCACAATATTCTTTGCTGTTATCACATCCTGTATATTCCCATCGTGTTTTGCTATCCACTGCTCCCAATAGCGATTATCTGTTGAAGATGTTCTCTCCAAACACCACTCCCGAAAAGATGGGTCGGTAACAAGCCGCGCAATTATGTCATTTGATTTTTGAGCCATAAACTGATTTCGATCACCTTGGTAGATAAAGAGGAGCGAAAACAGCTGCTGTACTCAAAGAAATTACTGCCCGGAAATGCCCTTAGACAGTATTTGAAAGGACTTTTTTACACTTTTAAGTCAAAAAATATATCGAGTGACCAAAAATTGTGCGCATAAAATAAGCTTATCCTAAAAAAGCCAACGACAAAAATAGGGCGATTTTAATACCTTCTCTATCAAATATTTTGCGCAATCGCTCAATAGCCCGATACATATAATTACGCACTGTTTGGTATTCGAGGTCTAAAATTTGTTCGATTTCGGAATAACTCATTCCTTCGTAATACTTAAGAAAAAGAACCTCACGCTCTCGTTGGGTTAGTTCAGCACAGACTCGCGTAAGTTTCTTATGAATATGAGTGGCCTGTTCGTCAGCAATAAAGTTTTTTTCTACGCTAATGCCTTTTTTCATCCCATTTGTCAACGAAACAGCACTACGATTTTTGTGATTCCGCTTTTTGAGTTTTTTCATTAATCGACGTCGAAAGCTCACCCATAAATATCCCTTTACCTTTTTGACGTGCGAAAGATTATCTCGTTGATCCCAAAGCTGATAAAAAAGATCTTGCAGACAGTCTTCAATCACTTCCTCTTTTGAAGTTACGGTTAACCCGTACGAAAAAAGAGAATCATAATAACGAAGAAACAGTGTGCGAAGTGATTTTTTATTTCCACCTTTTAATTTCACCCACAGCTCCTCATCCGATATACAGAGAGTACTGTCCACTTATTCTTATAGCCCAAAAGTCAATATTTCACCCAAATGTCCTTTTTTCACTTGGATATGCTATAGAAGTATAACATCCACAAGCTAATAGTCAACTTTTTTTAATAAAAACATGCATTTAGAGTTAACTATTAAAGAACACGGCGGGCTGCCAGAAAACGATTACGCCAGTAACTTTTCCCAAGTTTACTAATCATCACGCCATTTGAGGTTGAGGCATGAAGAAACT
>CAYNKF010000300.1:0-3641 GCA_964397705.1 uncultured Balneolaceae bacterium
AATTGGCGCAGTAGCAGAGTTAGAGGGATACAATCAGGCCCTAAAGCATACTGACGGCACGTTATTTCCAACAGGAATATTTAAACTGCTTTGGCACCGTCGAAACATAAATCAAATTCGTACAGCCTTGATGGGTGTTATCCCAAAATATCAGGGTAAGGGCATTGATGCATTGCTACATAAAGAGGCAATAATCAATGGCAGGGAAGTAGGTTATAATTCCTCCGAGCTAAGTTGGGTTTTGGAATCTAACAAAAATATGATCCGTGTTGCCGAAAAAATTGGTGCTAGTATCGAGAAAACCTATCGCATGTACACAAAGGAGCTTTAGCTTCTGTGTGGTTTAAGTACTTGTCGACAAGTCCCGAACCGGAGTAAAATTTACTGCCTTTCGAAACTCCGAAATCTCCGAAAAATTTCCTACATTTGAATGCTTAAGCAGAGTAATTTTTCTGCGGTGTTTAAAAAGAATTTCTGACAAAAAATTCGTGTGTTATGAGTGATTACCGTATTGAAACCGATTCAATGGGAGATGTTAAGGTGCCGAAAGATGCTTATTACGGTGCGCAAACACAGCGTGCTGTAGATAATTTTCCGGTAAGTGGTATAAGATTCAGCCGGGGATTTATTGAGGCGCTTGGTTTGGTTAAGAAAAATGCTGCAAAAGTAAATGCGGATTTAGGTGAACTTGACAAAGGTATTGCTACCGCTATTCAAAAGGCGGCAACGGAAGTAGCAGAAGGCAAATTTGATGAAGATTTTCCCATCGATATATTTCAGACGGGATCGGGAACATCCACTAATATGAACGCCAATGAAATTATTGCTAAGCGGGCAAATGAGCTTAAGGGAGATGATGTAGATACCAAGATTCATCCCAATGATCACGTAAACTACGGACAGAGTTCTAATGATGTTATTCCCACTTCGATTCGAATTGCGGCAATCTTGGCGGTAGAGAATAATTTAAAACCTGCTCTTGAGCATTTACAAAAAGCATTTAAGGAGAAGGGTAAAGAGTTTGCTGATGTTGTTAAAACGGGCCGCACTCACCTTATGGATGCTATGCCGGTAACCATCAAACAGGAGTTTGATGGTTATGCTCGTCAACTGGAACTAGGTGTTGAGCGATTAGAATCAGCATTAGAACGAGTGACCGAGCTCCCACAGGGAGGAACAGCAGTGGGAACAGGATTAAATACTAATCCTAAGTTTGGCACAGAAATGGCTAAAGCACTATCTGATGAAGTAGATGCTGACTTAAGCGAAGCTCAAAATCATTTTGAAGCTCAGGCTACGGTCGATGCACCTGTGGAATTAAGTAGTCAGTTAAAAACAATTGCAACTGGACTGATGAAAATTGGTAACGATCTTCGTTGGATGAATTCCGGACCCAATAGTGGAATTGGAGAAATTCACCTTGAAGCGCTACAGCCAGGCTCATCAATTATGCCGGGTAAAATTAATCCGGTGATTGAGGAGTCAATAACAATGGTTTGTTCGCAGGTTATCGGAAATGATTCGGCGATTACGGTAGCCGGTCAATCAGGGAACTTTGAACTGAACGTTATGCTGCCGGTTGTTGCTCATAATTTATTAGAATCAATAAATATTTTAGGAAATGCCGTGCGCAATCTGGCTGACCGATCCGTTTCACGATTAAGTGTAAATGAAGAGCGCGTTGCCGAAATGGTTGGGCGAAATCCTGTGCTAGTAACTGCTTTGAATCCGCTAATTGGATATGACAAAGCGGCAAAAATTGCGAAGAAAGCCTTCACGGAAAGTCGTCCAGTGAAAGAAGTGGCACGTGAGATGACTGATTTAAGTGATGAAGAATTAGATCAAGCATTAGATCCCATTAAGATGACCAAAGGCGGCTTTATGGAGTAGGTTTAATAATTATCGCTATCTTAAAATTAGACTGCTGCAAAAGTTTAACTGAAAAACGGATATTATGGCACCTACGAAGACAAAAAAGGAGAAGATATCATCAGATATTTCATACTCTCAGGAGCAGAAGCAGGAGATTTTAAATGATTACAAATTAGCTTTTAAAAGCAGAGAGGCTTCTTACTTGGGACGCAGGGAAACACTCACCGGAAAAGCCAAGTTCGGAATTTTCGGTGACGGTAAAGAGATGCCGCAGATTGCGATGGCAAAATATTTTGAGGAGGGTGATTTTCGTGCCGGCTATTACCGGGATCAAACTTTTATGATGGCAATCGGTCAAGTTACGGTGCAGCAATTTTTTGCGCAGCTTTATGCTCACGCAAATATTGACGAAGAGCCTCACTCCGGTGGACGTCAGATGAATGCGCATTTTAGCACACGAAGTCTTAATGATGACGGCAGTTGGAAAGATCTCACTAAGATGAAAAATACGTCTCCGGATATTTCTCCAACTGCGGGGCAGATGTCACGATTATTGGGTCTGGCGGAAGCTTCAAAGGTGTATCGAAATCATGATTCCCTTTTAGAACAGGAAGAATTTCAAAAATTTTCCGACGGAGGGAATGAAGTTGCATGGGGTACTATTGGTGATGCCAGTACCTCCGAGGGTATTTTTTGGGAAACTATTAATGCAGCCGGTGTTCTGCAGGTCCCTATGGTGATGTCGGTCTGGGACGACGGTTATGGTATTTCGGTGCCGCGTAAATATCAGACGACAAAAGAAAGTATTTCTGAAGTTTTAAAGGGGTTTCAGCGAACAGAAGAACAGGAGGGCATTGAAATTCTAAAAGTAAATGCGTGGGATTATCCTGCCCTTATGGAAACTTATGAAGAAGCTGCACGGATAGCTCGTGAAGAGCACGTTCCTGTGTTGGTTCATGTAACTGAAGTCACGCAACCGCAGGGACACTCGACATCTGGTTCTCATGAGCGTTATAAGTCTGATGACCGGTTGGAGTGGGAGGAAGAGTATTGTTGTCTCAATAAAACTCGCCGTTGGATGATCAAAGAGGGTATTGCCTCCGAAGAAGAGATTGAAGGAGTTGAAGAAGAAGCCGAGAAAGAAGTTAAAGAAGCTCAAAAAGCGGCTTGGAAGTCATTTAAATCGGAATTAAGGCAAGAGCTGGAAAAGGTAGTAGCACTGATTGAAAATCTGAGTTCTGAGAGTAGTAAGTCAGAGGAGTTGAAAAAAATCATAAAGGATATGAATACTCCCGTTGTACCGCTTCGAAAATATATCGTTTCGGGCGTTCGTAAAGCATTGCGATTAACACGGGATGAAAATACTTCTTCACGTAAAAAACTGATGCAGTGGCTTGAAGAAAGCAAAGAGGCTAACAGCTATCGTTATGACAGCTATTTGTATAGTGAAGGGGAGCAATCTCCTCTGAATGTAGAAGAGAACCCGCCTGTTTACAATGATGATCCCAAAAGTGTAGACGGGCGTGTTGTGCTACGCGATAATTTTGACAAGCTGTTTGACAAATATCCTGAAACATTGGTTTTCGGTGAAGATACCGGGAAGCTGGGCGATGTAAACAAGGGGCTTGAGAATATGCAGGATAAATACGGTGAGTTACGTGTTAGTGATACCGGTATCCGTGAAGCTACTATTCTTGGACAGGGTATCGGCATGGCGCTGCGTGGGCTACGACCCATTGCAGAAATTCAATATTTGGATTACCTGCTTT
>CAYNKF010000301.1:0-2894 GCA_964397705.1 uncultured Balneolaceae bacterium
ATCGGGATTGTCATCAACCAACAAAACCTTGGTAGAGTTTTCGTTCGGCTCCTCTCTTCGCAAGTTAGTCCTATCAACATAGTTGTAGGTTTTTTCGTAATCAAAACTTGAAAAATCGATTTCCAATTCTTCCGGCAATATATTTCTTTCCAAATTTTTCGACAGACTAATAATAAATTCACTTCCTTCCCCCACCTTACTTTGCACTTTTATTGTACCCCCATGAAGCTCAACTATTTCTTTGGTTAGGGAAAGCCCAATGCCCGTTCCTTTTTTTGAATAAGTCTGATCTTGGCTTGCCTGGTAAAATCGATCAAACAAATACGGAAACTCCTTCTGATCTATTCCAATTCCTGTATCACTTACTTTTATTTCAATTTCACTGTTATCGACTTCAGCAATTGACACTCTTACAGTACCATTTGCCGGCGTAAACTTTAAAGCGTTGGATATCAGATTACCTATAGCTTGGCTCAACTGTGTCGGATCGACTGTACTATAAAGCGGCCCTTTTGTTTTTGGTCGTTGCAAATCAATCCCTTTTGCTTCGGCCATTGGAATAAAAGAAAGGGCTATTTTGTCTATAAATGCACACAGTTCTATTCGCTGGATTTTAAGACTAACCTGTCCCGCATCTATTTTAGAAAGTTCTAATAACTGATTAATAAGTCCCAGTAATTTCTCCCCATTTTTATGCATCAATTTCAACTTCTTTTTGCTAATCTGCACTTCACCGATATCACTTTCACTATGTGCTAAATCTTCCAGAGGGCCCAATATTAAGGTAAGCGGCGTACGAAATTCATGGCTAATGTTAGCGAAAAATCGGTCTTTCAACCTTTCATTTTCAAGTAGCTTTTGAGCCTGCTCTTCCAGCTGGTTGCTCAATTCTTCGGCTTCACGTTGCGCACGGTATTGATCATATCGATTAAGATATAATTGAGACGAAATCCCAGTTAAAAGAATCATGACCATGACTAAATAGATACCCTGAGAAATAATAAAATTGATATCCGGCAGCCCGAATATCAGGGGGGCTAAATAAAATGTTGCTTCTGCCAGCAGTATCACGCTAACATTTAAGAGTGCTATCTGCCATCCCCTGTACGGCATAAGCCCAGTCGCTACCATTAAAACGAAACTTATATATGCCGGAGCCAAGTTGATATCCCTTCCAGCAATATCGTCTAAAAGCATTGCAACGCTGGCTAGACAAACAACAATAGCTATAAGAATACGGCTACTTCTCAAAGACAAATTAAGGCGTGCACCGCCGATACAAACAAGACTAAAAATAAAGATGAGTATTTTATCCCAGAGAACTATTTCGGATCTGGGATCGATATTTGAATAATCCCAAACCACAGTCTTGACAAACAAAATATGGCTCAGTACATATATAGTAACCGCTACTGCTCCCAAAAGTCCTGTTATGAGAATACCGCGGTGAGCTAATAATGTCAATATTTCTCTAAAACCCGGATCCCCTTCATAAGGACCGATAGTCAGAAAATTACTGAGTGATATCTTTCGGTTATTACTTGTCATTTCCCCCACTTAGCCTAAAAGTCTGGGAATTTTGGGAAGCTATCCTTTCTATATCAAACTACTACCAGGAGGGGCAAATTACAACTAAATAATATTTGACCTTTGGTGGCGAAAAATACTCTAATCAATTAAAAGTATTTCCCAGATATCATTTAAATCAGTTTTAAAACTAAATAATACTAAATATCAATAATTATCGCTTTTGAGTATTCAAGGTATTGTCTTCTATTAGTGACCTCTGTAAGATTCCTAGGTTCGTTGCAAAAATAATCGATTATCAGACCATTCCTCATTGTATTTATCTCAAAATGTCTCATTGCCCCCCCTATCATGTCCAGTTTCTCTACTCCCTACCATTATATTTTACTATTGAAGTTCAGCCAAAAGATTTAAAGCAAAATGAGATAGAGCTGAATTCTTAGTAACCCGTAATTTACAAATAGAGAGGCAACCATGAATAATACGAACCAAAAGAATCTGACTCTGGTGAATTTTTACAGAGAACATGGATCCGACCTCCTTGCCAAGTGCCACTCATTTTACTCGTATGTAAAGCAAATGGAACGTGATGGGTTCTATCAGTCCATGTACAGAGTAACACTTTCCAGTGGGCTGGACCATCGCATTACCGTTTATGATGCCAAATCCTGTCGGGAAGTTGAAATGATTTGCTTTGATTCTAACAGTTATTTGGGGCTGCACAAACATCCCAAAGTGATAGAAGCGGTAAAAAACGCCCTCGATGACGTAGGTTTTGGTACGCCAAGTGCACAGCTTCTATGCGGTACCAACCAGTATCTAAGGGAACTGGAGGCAACCATATCCGAATTTCATAACCGTGAAGAAACGATGATCTTTCCAAGCGGTTATACTGCCAACATCGGGATTCTCAACGCCATATTGCGGAAAGGCGATCTCGTTGCCGTAGACCGTTTTTCCCATGCCAGTATTCATGACGGTATTCGTTCCAGCGGAGCATCAAACAAGCTGGTTTATCCCCATCAGGATATGGATGCACTGGATCAGCTTCTGACAGAAAAGGCCTCCAACGGTTTTGAGGGTGGAAAACTGATAGTTACGGATGGCGTTTTCAGCATGCATGGTTCACTTGCGCCCCTTAAGAAGCTCAAAGAACTTGCTACAAAACACAATGCCCTTCTCATGGTAGATGAGGCTCACTCCATAGGTGTTATCGGCCCCAATGGGTTTGGAACCGAAGAGCACTACCAAATGCCTAGATCTATTGATATTATAGCAGGCACACTAAGCAAGGCACCGGGAGCGGCCGGAGGATATATATGTGGCAGTAAAGAATTAATCAGTTATGCGCGTTGTTTCGCAAATGC
>CAYNKF010000301.1:2904-3616 GCA_964397705.1 uncultured Balneolaceae bacterium
CCCGCAGCCACCTGTGCCGGACTCACCGAGGCGTTTCACGTGATGCAGGATGAACCGGTACACCGAAAACGACTTTGGAAGAATGTACATACACTCGAGCGATATCTAAAAGATGTCGGTCTGCAACTTCCGGAAAAAGTAGAAAGTCCAATTATCACCGTTTTTATTGGCAAAAGCAGTCTTTTGCACCGTTTCAGTCGCGATCTTTTCGATGCCGGGATCAAATGCGGAAACATAAATTATCCTGCCGTTCCAAGAGGACAATCAGTTATCCGCATAGCTGTAAATGCACGTCACACAGAGCAAGATCTTCAGCAAACTGCTGATACTTTCTATCGTCTTGTTAAAAAATATGAAATCCTAAATAAGGAACATCATGAAGTTGCAGAACTCGAATAGCGTAAAAATGTTTACTGATAAATCAACCCCATATCCACCAACCAATATAGCTTTTTGGCGAGCCTACTGGATCACATTGCGGCCCTATCTGTTCTTCATTTCTGGAAGTGCGGGACTCCTCGGGCTGGCTCTTACACCTGATGCAGAATGGGCAACTTTGCTAATAGCATTTGTCGCCTTTTTCTTCTCCTATGGATTAGGGCAAGCGGTAACCGATACTTTTCAAGTTGATACCGATTCTATATCCGCGCCGTACCGGCCACTGGTAAACAATGAAATTTCAAAATTCCATGTTTTGGTGATCAGCTTGACT
>CAYNKF010000302.1:0-3601 GCA_964397705.1 uncultured Balneolaceae bacterium
GTTGACAACCATCGGTACGGTGGTGTCTTTAAGCCCGCGCAAAGCCCCGTATCCGCTGACTTGCAGACCATCAGAAATTTGAAATATGGCAGCCATATATAATAGACTTACTGCTACCTGCTGTACTTCTGCATCCTGTGTGTACATGCTGGTGATAAGCTCCGGGAATAGATATATAATTATGGCGGTAATGCTCATGAAAAAGGTAGCCATGGTAATTCCCAGATAGCCTCGTTTCCGAGCTTCGCCGATAGATCCCTTGCCAATAGCATTTCCAACGCGCGTAGTAATTGCGGTTGAGAGACCAAAAGGAACCATAAAGGTCATTGCCGAAAAGTTGATGGCAACTTGGTGTCCGGCTACGGCTACAGCACTGAGTGAGCCCATTAACAAACTGACGAGAGCAAACATGGTCACTTCCATGGTAGAGCTGAGTCCAATGGGTATACCAACTTGTAGCAGTTCTTTCAGATATTCCCATTCCGGCAGTCGCCAGGTGGAAAAGATATTGAATCGATCATAGGGTTCGTGGTTCATCGTAAATAGGAGCATTCCCAAAAACATAACATACCCCACAATGGAGGAAGCATAGCCACAGCCGACAGCTCCCAGTTCCGGAAAACCGAGCTTCCCATACATTAACACGTAATTGGCACCAACGTTGACAAAGACACCGATAAGAGCAAAATACATCGCCGGACGAGTGGCAGACATCCCTTCATTAAAAAAGCGGAGCGCCATATAGCCACAGACCCCAAAAACCCCCCACGAGATAGCATTAAGATAGCCTTGTGCAAGCGGGATAATCTCGGGCGTTACATCCAGAAAGTGCATGACAAACTCGAGATTTCGGATTAGAAAAAAGATGGGGATGGCTAACATCAGGCAGAGCCACAAACCTTGCCGAACATTCACGCCTATTTCGTCGAAATTACGTCCGCCGATATGCTGGGCCACGATAGGAGTGAGCGCCATAAGCGTTCCGGCCGCCAGCATCATGAAGGGCATAAACACAGCTCCGCCTACTGCAACCGCTGCGAGATCTTGGGCCGAAAGGTTGCCCGCCATCACCGTATCCACAAAGTTCATCGACATTTGCAGCAGTTGGGCGATAATGACCGGCAGACCGATCTTGAGCGTAATGCCGGCTTCTTTGCGCAGGTTGTATTTTTCGGATTTTAAATAAGCGAGCATTAAAGGGATACTGCTTCAAGGAAGAGAAATTTTCAATTTCAGCGAATCGCGTATGGTACAAAAAAAGTGAGGGAAAAGTAAGCTAAGTTCGCTTGTTACTTTTGAGGCAACTTAATCACAAAGGTAGTACCTTCGCCTTCGACCGATGCAAAGCTTATGCTGCCATTGTGCGCTTCAATGATTTTTTTACTGATCGCCAATCCCAACCCGGTGCCGCTGGATTTAGTTGAAAAATTGGGTACAAATATATTGGGGCGATCTTCTTCAGCAATACCGCTGCCATTATCTTCAATTTCAATGAACACGTTTTGTTGATGGAGATATAGTTCAAGTACAATTTTTCCGCCTTCATCGGGCATGGCTTCGTAGGCATTTTTTACCAAGTTGATGATAACACGTTTAAGCTCATCAGATATACCCTGAATTTTTACTGGTTCGTTAGGGACTTTCTTTTTGATGCTAACCTTTTCGTCGTGTTCATAGAGCTTGGCAACCGATGCCAAAATGGTTTTCAAGTTAACTTCTTTGAAATCTTCAGTGAGTGGCTGTGAGAACTTAGAAAAATCAGAAGCGATATTGTTAAGTGATTGAATTTGTTCAATCAGGTTAGCAGTGATTTGCTGTACTTTTTTCTTTAACTCCTCAGGATTTTGATTATCGCTTTTAAGTTGGCGTTCCAAATGTTGAACATTCAATTTCATTGGGGTTAGCGGATTTTTGATCTCATGGGCTACCTGTTGGGCCATTTCTTTCCAGGCGGCTTCACGCTCGGCGGCGGCAAGTTCTTTTTGCAGCTTTTTAAGACGCGACACCATGTTGTTATATGCCTCGGCAAGGTTTCCGATCTCATCATCGCTGGTGACGGGAATGGTAGTATCAAGATTTCCGCCCGATATTTTGTTTAGGCCGCGCTGAATATGGACCAGGGGACGAGTTAACTGCTTCGAAATAAAGGTGGATCCCAGGATAAATAATCCAAATACAAAGAGGTAGACGAGAATCAGATAGCTAATGGTTTCAAGCAGCTGTTGATCATACTTTGGAGACTCCAAAAAAGTTGGGATAGCAATAGTAGCGATGGGTATGTTTTGATCATTCAGGATAGACCGGTAACCGATGAGCAAGTTCTGTCCGGCTAGTTGTACATTGGAATAAGCATCCTGACGATCTCGGTTGTTCAATTGGTTGAAAATATCATAAGGCAGGGCGGCAGGCAGCAGGTGCTGCTGGTAAATTTGTGGAGTCGTAGTTTCTGAAACGGTTCGTCCGGTATAAAAGCTGGCATCCACATCAAGGGGAGTGGTAAGAGAGTCCAGCGAAAAGGAAGAGCCTAGCTGACTTTTTTGGCGAATAATTTGGTTTGACTCAATAGTATTGGATAGTCGTTCAAGCTTATCGACTAGCTCTTGGCGTACGATATCGCGATTTTGCTGCTTTATGGCGTAATGGGAGGAGGCAATGAGAAATCCCAGAAAGATTAGCGCAGCAAGTAAAAAGCTATCGATTAGGCGATCCTGAAAACGCACATTGGATCCGAGAAACCGGAGGGTGAATTTTGGAAGGATCTGCCGTATCAACAGTATGATGCCACTTATTAACAGTAGGAAAAAGCTGAAGCGGAAAAATGAGAAAAGGATGACTCTGTAACCGGGCAGGGTAGTACTTGCTTTGATAATTTGTTGCTGGGATTCATTCCAAAATAACGTTCGATACGAAAATGTATCTGTCTCATTTGTCACATAGATGAGGGTATCATTTTCTAAGGCGTTAAGTTGATTCTGATCTAAGGTACGATACTTTGGAAAATAGTTTGTAAAACCCTGTTGTACGGAATTGATAAGCTTCCCATTTTGAAACTTTTGCAAGAGGTAGGGGGTGTTTAAATCTTCAAAGCTAAGCCTTGACATAACTGTTCGGATAGGCTTATTGTACTCTGGGCGTTCCTGGTACACCGAGCAAAGAATCCAGGCGATAGGTTCTTGATCCGAAATTCCAAAAACAGGAATCCATCCCCGATAAAAGGTGCGATATTTTTGCTGATTAACGAGTTGTGGTAGTTGTACAACCGGTCGAATGGTAGACCTGGTAATCTGTTCAATTTCGGTAACAATCTGCAAGGTGGATATATTATACCTTTTTACCCAACTGGGTGAGTTAAGGTCAGTAGCGTAATCGCTGATCAGTTCTCCGGCAGAACTAACAAGCTGAAGATTTAACGAATAGGTATTACCCCTTGGAGAAATATACTCTTGAATTGTTTGGGTAAATCGGGTTTGTAAATTAGATCTGTTTTCTTGTAGATCTTCTGTAGTAATACCCTTGAAACTTTCTTCAAGTCTGATGAGCAAGTTTCGGGTAAGGCGTTCTGCAAAATGATCTTCTTCCTGGGCATAGCTTGATGCACGCT
>CAYNKF010000303.1:0-3600 GCA_964397705.1 uncultured Balneolaceae bacterium
TCCCACCCCGGCAAATCCCGGGATTGACCATAACTCAAAGAACTCATTCCAATCAACAAGATTATTATATAACTTAACCTGCAAAGCTTGAATAGGGACATGACTATTATTATTTACCGTTCGATAGAACAATAAAGTTTGGAAACATGATCAACTGGTTTAAAAGACGTCGTAATAAGAAAACATCTTACGACACCAACGAAGAATGGATCGAGGCATTATCCCCACCGGTAGACGAACAAGCGCTTGATATATTGAGGAAACAACTCATCCAGGGACTTAAACCCGCGTTGCATAAATATGTTGATCGCGAATTAGACCAGTTTGTTGAGGATGTGGCTCAGGATGCCCTTCTCAAAGTGCTGGATAACATTAATTCCTTTCGCGGTGAGAGCAAGCTTCTTACATGGGCCATGAAAATTGCCGTACGGGAAGGACTTACCGAACTCCGATTAAAACGCTACGATGACATCTCTATTGAGGATCTGAAGCCCAATGATGAAAGCCGCGAAGTGTTTTCGCTATCCGTTGCCAGTGATGAAACCAGTCCCGACCGCTCACTGCATGAATCTCAACTGGTAGAAAAAGTATTGCAAATCATTAACGAGGAACTTACCGACAAGCAGAAGAAGGCTATAAATGCGCTGATGATTCAAGGGTTACCTATGCCTGCAGTAGTTAAACTTATGGATACCAACCGCAATGCGTTATATAAGTTGGTTCACGACGCACGGCTAAAAATAAAAACAAAATTAGAGCTTGAAGGTATCGATCCCGATAAAATGCTTGATAAACTGTAAGATTTTTTCACTAGATAACATCAGTGATGATGAGTAACAAAAGTTATCAACAAATTTAACATGGAACTGACGCCCGACATATTAAAAAATTTGATAAAATCAGCCCAGATGGCTACTGAGCATGAAATCGGCTGTGATGAATGCTTTGATGAGCTTCATGAGTTTGCAGAGATGGAGCTGGCCGGCAAATCGGCCGCTGAAGCCAAGCCTTTGGTCAAAGACCATCTTGATAAATGCGGCAGCTGTCGTGAAGAATACGAGGCCTTACTTGAGGCTTTGCGTAACATTGAAAATGGACAACAATAGGCTCCCAAACATTTTCAAAGGTAAATTCCATGTTCATAATGCTTAACCAACCTCCATTCAGCCAAATAGCTCAATATCCATCGACATTTGAGGAGTTAAGTAGTTTATGAGCCTGTTGTTAAAATAAAACTGCGCCAGCTTTTTCTTGTTTATTCCCCCATTCCTGAACCATCATTTTAAATGCCACTAAGATATAGAGATATATCCCAAAAGCCCCCTCACATATCTATTTTTGAGTAGTTAACAACGGTCAGTGTGACATCAAATCGGACCCAAAAAATATATGAGTAAGAAAACGTATCCTTAGTACATCAGAAGGTTAGACAAGGATCAATTTTGAAGATATTGATAAACCACATCTCAACATTAGGTAAACATTCAGCGGTATGCGTAATTATCTAAAAATATGGATCGCCTCATTTCTTTTATGCATGATATTACCAAGTGTAAGCCTGTCTCAAACCTGTAGCTGTGCAGGGGCTCCGCTAATCAGTTCGCAAAGCGTAAGTACTACATCGCAAGGTAACCTATTATTAGGTATAACCTACGAGCACAATCAAATTTCCGAATTATATAGGGCAAATAACAAGTTAACTAATCAAATAGTTAAGAGAAGCACCCAATCAACTCTTATTGAATTAAATTATGGCATTACAGATCGCTTAACGATCTCAGGCACAGCAACCTACGTTCGAAAACGCCGATTAGGGCTACAAAGCAATGACGAACTTGTTACAACTGGGATTGGCGACGGGCTTGTGTTACTGAAATATGTTATTCATCAAAACACAATCAAAGAGCAGTACCAACTGGCCATAGGCGGTGGAGCTAAAATACCTTTTGGAAAAAGCTCGCTGACCAATGATGGCATTGCGCTTAATCTTGATATGCAGCCGGGTACCGGAGCATGGGATGGGATTGCCTGGTCATACTTTTCCAAAACCTTTGCGCCCGCTTCGACCCTAAATCTGTTTCTTTTTAGCACATATCGAGCCACGGGAAGCGCAGAGCGATTTTCAACTAATGACAACTACGAATTTGGGAATGAATTGTTGGTAAACATTGGTGTAACTAATAACATTACTTCTGACCTATCTTATATCGGTGTCATAAATTACCGATCTACCAGTTCAGATGAACGAAACAATAATAAGCTGGCCAACACAGGCGGTAAATGGATTAATTTAGAACCTGGGTTGCAGTATCAACTAACGGACGGCTTGTCGATAAAAGCTTCCGGAAAGATACCGGTCTATCAATATCTTAATGGTTTGCAGCCGACAACCAGTTACACCGCATCACTGTCACTGTTTTACAACTTTGGCAAAAAAGTAATCTTTTAAATATAAGGTACCATCATTATGTATACCATTAGGATGCTGAGCATTATACTTATACTGTCAGGGTTTCTGGGATGTAGTTCGGTAACAAGTAACTCTGAATCTCCTTCATCAGACAATCCTGCCGATCAATCGGAATGGCTTCTTCCTGACGATGAAGTTATCAATGGCGGAGTATCCAAAGATGGAATTCCATCGGTTGACGAACCAAAATTTAAACCCACCTCAGAGATCGATTACGTTCAAGATGAGCGACTCATTGTTGGGGTTCGAATTGGAAATACCATAAAAGGATATCCCCACCAAGTACTGGACTTCCATGAAATAATAAATGATAAAATTGGTGATCAGCCTATTTGTCTAACTTATTGTCCCTTAACCGGTAGCGGGATTGCCTGGGATCGAACAATTGATGGTGAAGCTGTTGAATTTGGAGTATCCGGACTACTATTCAGAAATAACTTAATCCCTTATGATCGCAAAACCGATACCAACTACTCCCAGATGCTGATGCAAGGAGTCAGGGGGGAGAGATCCGGACAAAAGTTGGAAACATTTCAGGTTATTGAAACCACCTGGTCTACATGGAAACAGATGTTCCCAAATGCACAGGTTCTCTCCAAAAATACCGGCTTTGGCAATTTGGGATATCAGGGATACGTTTATGGGGAAGACTATCTTGATGAAAACTCACCTCCCTTATTTCCTATCTCCGCTGATGAAAAAGCCCTTGGGGGAAGGGGATACAAAGAACGCGTCTTTGGCATCATTGACTCTAATGAAGGCATATTGGATACCCAAAATTTCGTTATTGATAATTTTGGAACCGGAGTAAACCTTAAACAAACGAGTACTCGGCATGCTGATTATATCGTTGTTGGAAGTACCTCCCTAAACTTTGCGGTAGCCTTTGAACGTGAACTATCGGATGGGACGGAGCCAAATTTCCAGCCTGTCCAAAATGCACTTCCTGTTATTCTTACCGATGATGATGGCAACCGATGGGATGTCTTTGGATATGCTGTAGAGGGTCCCAGAAAAGGAGAACGGCTAACCCCGGCTGTTGCCTTCACAAGTTACTGGTTTGCTTGGGGAGAGTTTTTTCTTTGGGGTAGTTTCTGATAGTTTATTTGAATACTAAAAAAGAAAAGTAG
>CAYNKF010000304.1:0-1189 GCA_964397705.1 uncultured Balneolaceae bacterium
TGCTGTCGAAATGTATGGGTACGATCAATCCTACTTTATAGGAAAGAAACCACAAGCCTTGGCTGCCCCGGGGAAAGTTGATACGGATACAATGAAAACCCATATTACGAAAGCTCTCGAGGGAGAAACTCAAAATTTTGAATGGTGGGGCAAGCGGAAAAACGGTGAAATATTTCCTCAGGAGATTGTTATCAGCAATGGAAGTTATTTTGGAGAAGATGCCGTGATAACTATAGCACGCGACATAAGTGAACGATATGAGGCGGAGGAAGAGCTGCGTAAAAACGAAGAAATGTTCCGTCAACTGTTCCAAAATTCTCCCATTTCTATCGCTCTTTTGGATAAGCGGCAGGAAATCAAGCAGGTCAACAGTGCTTTTAGTGAAACTTTTGGTTATGAAACGGAAGAGATTAAGGGTCTTAACATAGATCAGCTAATTGTTCCAGAACACGAAAAGAAAGAAGCCCATGAAATTTCAGATACTATTTTTCAGGGGAACCCAGCTTTCCATTCGGGTAAGAGATTGCGTAAAGATGGAAGCTATGTTGATGTGCTCATTTATGGCGTGCCGGTAATCGTAAATGATAAAGCGGTTGCTATTTTTGGCATTTATGTAGATATAAGTGACCGGAAACAGGCTGAGGAAAGGGTGAGAAAATCCCTAAAGGAGAAGGAAGTACTTTTAGCAGAAATCCATCACCGAGTAAAAAATAATTTAGCTGTCATTACCGGGTTGCTTGAACTGCAGGCATTCAATACCAGCTCGGAAGAGGCTACTGACGTACTTAAAATTAGTCAAATGCGTGTGAATTCAATTGCGTTGATTCACGAAAAGCTTTACCAAAATGAAAACTTATCGGAGATCAGCTTTGAACAGTATTTACAAGAATTGGCGGATGCAATTTTAGCTTCGATCGGTAGCTCAAAAACGGACATAGCTATATCAATGAATGTCGATCCTGTTAACTTTGCAATTACCCAAGCAATACCGTGCGGACTGATTTTGAATGAAATTATTACCAATTCGTTCAAGCATGCATATCCAGAGAAAGAAAAGGGTAATATTGAAATAAACTTAAATAGACGAGGGGATGAGGTATACCTCTCAATTGTGGATGATGGAGTTGGTATACCGGATCATGTTGATATCGATAATCCAAAATCATTGGGTATCAAGTTAATACAGACC
>CAYNKF010000304.1:1199-3599 GCA_964397705.1 uncultured Balneolaceae bacterium
CAGAGGCCGAATTCAGCAATAAAAATACGGGTACTAAATTTGCATTAAACTTTACCTTAGAACATTAATCGTTGGGTAGAAAGCCCAACTAATGAATTGTTTTTAATTACTGGTTAATTTGCTCTTCGATTTCTTTCATTTTTCTGCCAAATTCTTCCCAATTACTATTTTTTAGCGCTTCTTGAGCCTCACTCCATAGGGTTTGTAACTGTGAGTAATCTTGGGTTACCTCTTTTGCAGGTTGCTCTGGCAGTGCGGTAGTGGTATCAACTTCTGTAGTAGCAATTCGCTCATCCCGTTTGCCATAGAGCGCTTCAATCGATTGCCAGAGTGTGGGTTGCATCGCAATTTTTTCGCCCGTTGTGGCAATCACACGCTGCAGTTGGGGAATGTCGACTCCTTCGGCAATCAAAAAGACCGGTTCTACGTAGATAAATGAATCTTCAATCGGAATTACCATTAGGTTACCTCGAATAACACGCGATCCACGTTGATCCCACAGGGCCAGCTGACGTGAAATTTCCGTATCCTGATCAATACGCGCCTCAATCTGGGCCGGACCCAAAATTAGACGGTCTTTAGGTAGTTGATAAACCGATACCTCACCATAGTTGGGGTAATCAGAATTTGCAGCCATCCATCCAATCATATTATCACGGTTGTTTGGTGTAAGCGGACTAATCAATAGATACTGCAATTCTTTTTGGTCCGGAAGCTTGGTAAGAACGTAGTAGGGTTCCATTTTGATGGATTGACCGCCATACTTTTCATTCGGTCGGGTCCACAGGTCTTCGTTATTATAGAATACCTGGGGATCGGTCATGTGGTATTTATTGTATTTATCTAACTGGACTTTAAAGTAATGTATTGGGTATCTAACATGCTGTTTTAGCGTGCCCGGCATGTTATCAATAGGCTGAAACATATCCGGAAAAATATCTTCATACATGTTTAATACAGGATCGTTATCGTCGGAAATATAAAAATCTACCGAGCCATTATAGGCATCCACAACCACTTTAACCGAGTTCCGGATATAATTAAATGAGTTGTTAAAAGGTTCGGAATAAGGAAAATTGGCTGAAGTTGTGTAGGCATCCTGTATCCAGTATAACTTCCCTTCATTTAACACCATATAGGGATCATCTTCCATTCGCAGAAATGGGGCGATTTTCCTGACGCGATCCTGAACACGTTTCCAAAATATAATTTTGCTATCATCCTTAATATAATCGGTCAGCAGAATGTTAATATCCCCAAAGTTCCAAGCAAAAAGTAAGCGTTTAAAAATATTACCGATAGGCACGCCACTGCTACCCTGATAGTTTGTATATACATTTTTGTCTCCCTGGGGATAATCCAGCTCTCGTATATTCGTATTGACGATTTTGTAGTCGTCGTTGTGTTCTCCGTAATAAATGGCCGGTTGATCAACCTCCAGCCCTATATCACTTACCGGTGGGATATCCTTAATGGCAAGCCGGGGGTCACCTTGCGAACCCTCTTGTGCTACGGGACTCATTACCAATCCATATCCGTGCGTATATTGTAGTCTTCGGTTCACCCAGGTATCTGATCCTTCGGGCATTTCTTCCGAAAGCTCACGGGCGGCTACCATCATTTGAAGATATCCTTCATTGGTGTGGTAACGATCGACATCTACATTATAAAATTGGTAATAGAGTCTAATTTCCTGTAGTTGGCGATAGGTTTGTATCAACAGCCTTGGATCCCATAGCCGGATATTTTCAATGGTTTCTTCATTACGTTCGATGGTCGGCCAGCCCATCTCCTCTGATGGTTGGGCGCTATAGGGCTGTGTTTCCATTTCATCGAGTGCATAGGCTTTACGGGTTTGCTCAATACTGTTTTCGATATATGGTTCCTCAAGTTGCAGCTCACTTGGTTGTACTACGAATTGCTGAACCATGCCCGGCAATAACCCATTGCCTATTACGCCAATCAAAATAGTGCCGGCAGCTGCGTAGACAATCCATTTAAATCGATCCTTGTATAATTGAAAGAAAGAGAACAATCCCATAAGGAATGTGAGTCCGCATAGAAGCCAAATAACTGGCAATTGTATATTGATATCCACATAGCTGGCCCCATATACTGCTCCGGTCGAATTGTAAAGCAGATTGTACCGTTCAAGATAATATCCCCAAGAAAGCAGCAGAAACCATATTCCTAAATTGATAAATATATGTTTTTTAACATCCTTGCTGGCGCTTAAATTACGTATGGATTGCAGGGATAAGGCCCCCGAATAGATATACAGAATTATTATGCTCAAAGTGATAAAAAAGACCAGCGATGTTAAGCTGTTTTGAATGAGCTCCAAGAAAGGCAGCCGAAAAATATAAAAGCCAATATCGTGACCGAAGATAGGATCAATCT
>CAYNKF010000305.1:0-3599 GCA_964397705.1 uncultured Balneolaceae bacterium
TCCAAAATATTTCTACCGGTCTCATAATCCAGGTTTCCCGTTGGCTCATCAGCTAAAATCAACATAGGCTCACTGGCTAATGCCCGAGCAATAGCTACCCGCTGCTGCTCTCCGCCAGACAGCCGATCGGGATAACTATCCGTCCGATCTCCCAAGCCGACCTCCTCCAAAAATTGTACGGCGGTATCATCATTGGCATTTCCCTTGAGCTTTAACGGCAAGAGTACATTTTCTTGAGCAGTAAGCGTAGAAATGAGGTTGAATGACTGAAATACAAACCCAATATTGTTTCGGCGGAAAAGCGTGCGATCTTTTTCATCCAGCCGGGTTAAATCCGTACCGCCAATAATGACTTGCCCTGAATCAGGTTTGTCAATGCCACTCACCAAATTCAATAGTGTGCTTTTACCCGAACCGGATCGCCCTAAGAGGACAATCATTTCCCCTTCCTCGATACTAAGGTTCAATTCATCTAGAACAGAGCGATTGTTATCTCCCTCCTGATAACTTTTTGATAAATCCTTGAGCTGTATATGTTTGTTTTGAGCCATGCAGTTTTTTCATTTTTGGTGGTATGCCGAACAAACACAGCTCAAAATGTATTGGTTCCTAAAAACAGAAGGATTTTCAAATCATTTTAAACATTATGCTCAAAATACACTCAATGGCACCATAAAGCTCAAGTCATGATTTGATAATTCCAACGTAATAGCACAGCAGGTTACTATACTCAATAATTAATATATAATTAAACGAGGTGGTGAATTACCAACTACCGACTTGCTTTCAGATGTAACATAAACCTCATAGGGCAATAGGCCCTGAGGGGCATCATCTTTGAGTGTAAGACGTAGCTTCTTATTGTTTAATATTTTCTGAGTACGCCCATCCGCAAACATATTCTCTTCATACTCAAAATAGTTATCCACGTCTTCGGAAAAGATAAAAACCAAGTCTGAACCCTTAGCCTGCCAGTTTATAACATCACCTCTTGCAACACTTAAGGTTCCTTTATTTCTGCCCTCATTATCCCGTACACGCCAAGTGCCATCCTCACTTTTCTCAATTTTAACATTGAAGGTACGCAGCATTCCATCAACACTCTCGGCATGGAAAACAAAACCAAGAGTTGCAAAACTGAACACCGCTAAAGCAAAAAATAAAATTATCTTGTTAGTGGTCATGGGTCTATACTTTTTATTTTTCGTTATCCTGATGAAATCAGGTTTTTAGTAAAATTAGTTTTCTATTTGGTGATATTTTCGCACTCCTTCTATATTCGTCCAATTAGTAACATCAGCAGATCAAAAATTTATTAGGATAATAATCACTCTTCATAGTCTTTAATCATTTGTTTAAACCTGGCATCATTAACCATACTATACAATTCAGGCTGATTTATAATATTCGATAGAGGATATCCCTTTCTAATTGCCTGCTCAATCCACTCTAATGCTTTTTCCCGATTACCCATCCGTTCGTAAGCAGCACTAGTGTAAAACAGTATTTCGTTATTATTGGAGTCTAATGCTAAAGAACGTTGAAGATACTCTAACGCCATTCTGTTTTCCCCGATATCAGCATAATAAGATCCTAAACTATTAAGAATACGAACCTCATTGGGATTTACCTCCAACTGTTTCTTTGCAACGGTTATAGCTTTTTTGTAGTAACTGATAGCCAAATCATCATTGCCGATGGCCTCATGAGCTGAGGCAATATTTCCTAAAATAAAGTATGTGCTGGAATTCAGTTCGTAGGCGGTACTATACCAATGGATTGCTTCACTGTAGTCACCCATATAATAATAAGCAACGCCTAAATTCGAAGCGGCGAAATAGGTCTCCCTAATGCTCATGGATTGCTCTAAAAAATTAATAGCCAACTCAAAGTTTTCCCGATAAATGTTGATAACCCCAAGCCCGGATAGACCTATATAATTTTCAGGGGTCAAGGCCAGTACCTGCTGATATTGCTCTTCCGCTTTATTAATGTCTCCCCGATATCGTAAATAAAAATTACCTAAATCACTGTATCCCCTCCAATAGTCCGGTTTTAGCTTAATGCCAACCATATAATTTGCTTCAGCTTTATCCAACTCCCCTTTTTCGACATAAGTACCGGCCAACTGCCTAAAAGCCATAGCGTTATTCGGTTCACGGGTAATTACTTCTTGAAAATTCTCAATAGCCTGGTCATAATCACCAGTCCCTCGGTTTATCAAACCGAGGGTTGAAATTACCTGTACCAAATTGCTGTCAATTTCCATTGCTTCTGCCAAGGCATTCTTTGCCTGTTCAACATACCCTACATCTTCGGTATCCTGATATTTACGCCAAAACGCTTCTCCCATTGCAGCATACGCAAGAGCATGATCAGAGTCATCATCAACAGCCTGCTGAAAGTGATTTATTGCTTTATCCAGATTGTCACCTTTTTCATACCGTAAAAGATACCCTTGCCCCTCTATATAGTGCTGCGAACTACGGTTATTATAATTGCCTTCTCTAACAACGTCGGTTACCTCAGGCTGCAATTCAATATTCAACATATCCAATAACTCTTCAAATACACGGGTCTGTAACACAGAGATGCTATTGTCTTCGCTATTGATTTCGCGGGACATCAATTGGCGTAGAGATTTAGTATCAATCAGGTTCATCGTCAACTGGATTCGATCTTCGAACTTCTGTATGCTACCTGTCACTACCAAATTCACCGAGTAATCCTTTCGGGCTTGACCGGGAGACGTAACCCCTTCTTGAATGATTTCACTGGCAGAAATGACCCATAGGGCTCCCTTATAATTACTTACCTGGGTGAGCCGGCTCGTTACATTCATCATCAATCCATCTGAGAGTGCTTCCAGCTCTTCGGAAGGGGCACTAATATTCTTGAATGGTAAAATTGCCATCCCCCGTTCTTCAGGCAAAGACATACCTTCCGAGCTCTCCCACCCAAAATATAGTCTGATTGGTAAAAAAATTATGAGAAGTAACAGCAATACTACAGGCAAGGTTACATACAGATATCTCCCCAGCTTTAACTTGGTTGTTTTCCCCTTTTGATTGACAGGCCTGACTTTATTTGGGAATACCCCCTCTAAATCATTTAAACCATGCAATACTTCTTCAAAGTCCTGATATCGAACGTCTGGATCTTTTTTCAAACACTGTTCAATAACAGCTTCAATTTCTTTTGGTATAGCTGCATTTATTTCGGAAGCTGCAACAGGATCTTCTTCAGTAATCGCATACATGATTGCTGCTTCGTAAATCCCCTGAAAAGGAAGCAATTCCGTAAAAAGTTCATAGAGAACTACCCCGTAAGCCCAAATGTCTGATCTTTTATCAACCTGGTTATTTTTAAGCTGTTCGGGTGACATATAAGAAACAGTTCCTATAGTGGTACCGGTCTTGGTAATTTGCGGAGCTCCTTCTATTCGAGCCAGGCCAAAATCCATAATTTTGACGTTGTTCTCGGCATCCAGCATAATGTTCCCAGACTTAATATCCCGATGGATAATGCCGTTATTCTGGGCAGCTTGTAACCCCTCGGCTATCTGTACAGCTATCGATTTTTTTTCTTCCAGGCTAAAG
>CAYNKF010000306.1:0-3581 GCA_964397705.1 uncultured Balneolaceae bacterium
CAGTACCGAGCATGGAGCACGATCGGCAATAATATCCGGAATTGTGCCAATAAGAACATTTCGAATACCCCACTCCCGGGATGCTCCGATAATCACCAAGTCGTGATCGTCATTTTCAAAATCACCCATAATGCCGGAGGTTACATCCTCGGCTAAGCGAATATCCAGATTCAGTTTGTCGAAATCGTTTACCAATGGATCGATGGTTTCAAGAAGTGATTCACGCTCATCTTCTACATTAGTACCTTCCCTGACTAATCGTAGAATTTTCAGTTCTGCATCGTGAATACGAGCAATACGAACAGCCAGTTCAAGTCCCAGCCAAGCATGTAGGCCTCCACCCCATGGCAATAAAATAGAATCAATTTTCTCGAGTCCACGGTTTTTAAGGATGCCGACATCAGCCTTTAAGTTTTTGATAATACGCTGAACCGGGGAATTGTAAATGCGTCCCACACTAAAGCCACCTTGCCAACCCATCAGCAGCATATCGGCTTCACGGGATTGTGTCTCGTCTATCATAGCCCCAAATACATCGTGGGCTGCATCAGTCACTGAGCGGAAATCAGTCCCTTTGAGAATATCCTGGTATCCATTTTGGATATGCTCTGAGGCTTTGCTGGATTGCTCAAGAATTGTATCTATTTTGCGTTGGATTGAAGGCCGTTGCTCCAGTTTCTCTCTAATGGTAGAAATAGGTGTTTGGTAAGGAACATGAATAAAGTGCATGCCCTCAACAACACCGGGCTCTTCTTTACCGGCCGAAATAAACTGAGCAAGTCGCAACAAGTCGGTTTCATGTTCCGGATTGGCCAATGCGGTAACAAGGTGTCGCGGCGATTTGGTATTAAGCGGTCGCTTGGAGGGAATCCATTCTTCGACTTCTTCTTTTTCAACTTCTTCAGGTGGCAGCCAGAACAGGCTTAACCCATGTTCCGCCCACCGTTCTTTAAATTCCGGAATGGCAGAATCAATAGATACCCTGTTCCGTCCCCAGATTAAATACCAAGTAAGGCTTACAACAATGAGTACGACAACGGCAATTTGTGCAAAAGGACCGGAATAAATAATTACACCTAAACACCCAATAGCTGCCAAAAGTTGGCCGAGAGGATTACCGGGAGTGCGGTAGCTTGGTTTGTACCAATCGGGGTTGGCGGCGCGCAGTACTATACAACCAATATTTAGGGCGGCATAACTGTATAATTGCAAAACACTGGCAATTTTAGCGAGATCTTCCAGGCTTTCAATTAGCAGAAAACCAAGTGCCAGCAGACCTGTTAATAAGATGGCGCGATAAGGGGTAAGGAGTTTCTTATGAATCGAACTCAGCCAATTGGGTACCATGCGGTCTCTGGCCATCGCCAGGTTGATACGCGATGACGCCATAATACTTGCGTTAGCCGATGAGAGCGTTGCAAGGAGGCCCGCAAAAATGATTGCAACTCCCCCAAAACCTCCCAGCATTTGTCGGGCTGCGGTGGTGAGTGGATCTTTAACCTCACGAATGGTGGACTGAGGAAATATTCCCGCAATTACCAAAAGAATAACGATATATAGCACAGTTACCAGTGCTACAGAGCCAATGAGTGCTCGCGGCAGGTTTTTAGCCGGATCCTTAATCTCTTCGGCCACAGCTGCAATCTTCACAAATCCTAAGAAGGAGACAAACACAAGAGCGGTGGTGGTATAGATAGGTTCAATACCTAACGGGAAAAATGGATTTAAATTAGCTGTTTCAATATTAAAGAATCCGAAAAAGCTGAATCCACCCAAGATGGCAAAAAGCGTGAGAACTACAACGACCTGTGTTCGCCCCGATTCTTTGGCACCTACAATATTGAGGATAATCAGCAATACACCGCCCAGTACGGCTCCCCAGAAAGGGGTGAGTGGCATAAATTGGCTTAGATATTCGCCCAGTCCAAAAAGGTAGAAAGAGATGGCAAAGGTAAGACTGAGCCAGATGCCTACGCCCGAGATCGCTCCAAAAGCGGGTCCCAGTGAGCGGGAAACAAAAAAGTAATCACCGCCGGATGTTGGCATTCCTGTAGCCAGTTCGGCCGCGCTCGAAGCTGTAATAATGCAAATAATACCGGCAGCAATATAAGAGAAGATGGCAGCTGGTCCGGTTAGTTCAAGAGCAACACCAGCCAGCAAAAAAATGCCGGCTCCAATCATAGTACCGGCTCCAATGGTTAAAGCATCCCAAAAGCCAAGTTCGCGTCGTAAATCAGCCATACCTATATGTTATTAGTCTGAACAAATGAGCGGGAAAGTTATGAATTTCTTGTTACAACACAACATTAGGCATAATAATTATGAATTTAATGATATCGTTCACTTTCCGTACCTTTGGTGATGGAATTAAGGAAAAATCAGATAAAAAAATTGTTTCACTAACGATGGCACGAAAAACAGTAGAACAGATGGCAGTTAATAATATTAAGACGCCGGAGGGTGACCTTGATGTAGAGCGTTCCATGGAGTTCTTTTTGTATTTTTCTACCGAGTGGGATGCCTATGTAACCAAGTCTTGCCTGATGAATTTACAGTTTGATACTTCGGTGCATTATTCCGAATCGTCGGATAATTGGTTGTGTCTGGCAAAAAAGGAGATCAAACCTACCAAGGGACGACTTTTGGAGCTCAAGAACTTTTTTGACCGCTTGGCAAGGGCAAAAAATGGTAGTTATGATGGCTGGGGCACAACTGTTGTATCAGAAGATGAAGCAGGAATTGCCTAGCGGTATTGAATCAGAATTTAACATTTCAACACTTAGATCGTTTAGCAGTTAGATGAATATTTTTGCAGTAATAATTTTAGCAACGCTGGCCATCGATTTTATTCTCAACTTGGTTAGCGATTACCTGAACTTAAAGTCACTTGATGAGGGATTGCCCGGAGAGTTTCAGGATGTTTATGATGAGGAGACCTATGAAAAGTCTCAACGTTATACCAAAGAGCGGACGAAGTTTGGGATTTTGACCTCGGTATTTAACCTGGCATTGTTGCTGGTCTTCTGGTTTGCCGGCGGATTTCAATGGCTGGATGAGATCGTTCGCAGCTGGGAGCTGGGCGTTATCTGGACCGGACTGGTATATATTGGGATGTTAATTTTTGCCAGACAAATTTTATCGCTGCCATTCAGTATTTACTCCACTTTTGTGATCGAAGAGAAATACGGGTTTAACAAAACGACGCCCAAAACTTTTGTATTGGATTTGGTTAAAGGATTAGGCTTGAGTATTCTACTCGGCGGTCCGCTGCTGGCTGGGATTCTGGCATTTTTTACCTTTATCGATCAATATGCCTGGCTATACGCTTGGGGCGCGGTGACGGTATTTACGCTTTTCATCCAATTCATAGCGCCCACTTGGATTATGCCGATCTTTAACGATTTTGAGCCGCTGGATGAGGAGAGTGACCTGCGGCAGAAAATTCGCGATTATGCTGACAAGGTTAATTTTGCGATGGAGGGGGTATATGTCATGGATGGCTCCAAACGCAGCAGCAAGTCGAATGCATTTTTTACCGGCTTTGGAAAAAACAAACGCATTGCCCTTTACGATACGCTTAT
>CAYNKF010000307.1:0-3569 GCA_964397705.1 uncultured Balneolaceae bacterium
TTCATCAATCAAAAAATTACAGCCCCGTAGGTCTTTTGGATTCCAGCGTCCCAGCACCTGAAACCTACCCTTTTTATCCATAACACCCTTATCTCCCGTCAGCAAAAATGAGCAGCTGTGTACATTTGCCAAATCAATTACCCCAATTAATCCTTCCTGGTACGGTGGCAGAACTTCACTCGGATGATCGGGATTACGGATAGTAACCTGCATCCACGGAACGGTGGAAAACCATTTTCCAGAAGCATACGCCTGACTCAGTAGCTTGGCCATGCCATATTCGGAATGTATACGGCTACCGTCCAATTCAAATCCTTTTGACAGTTCTCGGTGTAATTCACCCCGAGAAACTTCTCTGCGATAGGTTTTCATTCCTCCTGTTTCAATGACAATGCTGTTTGAGGGCAAATTGATATCATCAAATTCTAATAAATCAAGCAATCCAAAAGCCGCGCCAAATAGAATCAGCTGTTTTCCCTGTCGCTGTACTTCTTTAATAGCATTGGGATTGACAGGCTCACCCAGTGGAAGAAATCGACTCAAACCACTGTTATCCTGATCAATAAGCTTCTGTATCATATAAATGAGCGACGAATGCGGATTGTCAGTATAGCCGGGCGTATAGCCCCAAATTACCGCATTGTCCAAATTATAAAAGTGTTGAAATCCCTTTAACAGCGACTGATCATAAAGGTTAGCATCATGCACCCGATGGATGCTCCGTTGCATGTCGGAAGTGCCACTGCTTTTGAAGAGGAGCTCCGCCTCCTGCCCGGGATGCGCAGTAACTGCTGCGTCTTTGAACGCTTTGATTGGTAACAAAGGACAAGAAGTAATATCATCCTGAACTCGGTTCAGGATCCTTTCCTTTACATATTTAGATTCAGATTTCGAATCAAGTTGGGAATCACGCGAAACTGATATGTCATCCAGTGCCAAACAATATCTCCGATAAACCGGACTGTGCTCAAACTGGTATTCGAATACCTGTTCAGCTCTTTCTTTAAATGAAAGTCTGTTCGTAAAAACGACATCTACCCAATTTTTCATAATGATACCAAGTGAAAACCCATAGCACAGTTTTGCTGATAAAAAATATTAGCCAGTGATTTATTCCAAACCCACCCGTTTAAAAATCCGATCCACGTTTCGGGTATGGTGATCCAAATCAAAAGCTTCTTCGATTTCTTCTTTAGTGAGTTGTTCCTGCACCGTTTCATCAGCCTCTACCAGATCGCGGAACATCGTCTTCTCCTCCCAAGCTTTCATTGCCAAAGGCTGAACCGTATCATAAGCCTTTTCACGTGACATGCCGGTATCAATCAGCTTATGAAGCACACGTTGAGAAAAGGTCAATCCAAAAGTCTTATAAATATTATCGTGCATATTATCTTCGAAGATAGTCAGCTTTTCGACTACACCTGAGAAGCGATTAAGCATGTAATCCAGCAAAATAGTGGCATCAGGAAAGATAATTCGTTCAACCGAGGAGTGCGAAATATCGCGCTCGTGCCAAAGCGGAATATTTTCATAGGCTGTCATCATGTAACCACGAAGCACACGTGAACATCCCGAAATATTCTCTGAACTTACCGGATTACGTTTATGTGGCATTGAGGATGAACCCTTCTGTCCCTTTCGGAAAAACTCTTCGGCTTCTCGAACTTCACTGCGCTGAAGATGTCGAATTTCAACAGCCATCTTCTCCATCGTTGATCCAATCAGTGCCAGTGTAGAAATATAATCTGCATGTCGGTCGCGCTGCAGTGTTTGCGTTGATATAGGCGCCGGAGTAAGTCCCAATTCTTCACAGACAGAAGATTCGACTTCCGGCGGAATATTGGCAAACGTACCGACCGAACCACTCATTTTTCCAAATTCAACGTTCTTGGCTGCTTTCTCGAAACGCTCCAGATTTCGCTTCATCTCGGCATACCAGAGTGCGCACTTGAGTCCAAAAGTTGTAGGCTCCGCATGAACCCCGTGCGTACGTCCCATCATCACGGTATATTTGTGCTTTTTAGCCTTCTCCTCCAATACGTCAATGATATGCTTAATATCTTTTCGCAGTATTTCATTGGCCTGTTTCAGGCGTAAGCCGTTGGCAGTATCCACAACATCTGTAGAAGTAAGTCCATAATGAACCCACTTTTTCTCTTCGCCTAGTGACTCCGAAACAGAACGCGTAAATGCCACTACATCGTGACGTGTCTCTTTTTCAATCTCTTTGATCCGATCCACATCAAACGATGCTTTTTTATAAAGCTTTTCGACATCTTCTTTGGGAATCTTTCCAAGCTTGCTCCATGCGTTACAGGCGGCCAGTTCGACCTCCAACCAAGCCTGAAATTGGTTTTCCAGCGACCAGATATCGGCCATTTCTTTACGGGAATATCGCTCAATCATTGCTAATAAATTTGGGCTGTGGTTAAATAGAAAGTTGGGCCAAAGATATCGGATTTTTTAACAAAAGTAAGAAGTAATGACTAATCGAAACGATCAATGATATTTCCAATAACTAGCCCATCTAACGACGCGGGATTTTAAACCAACTGCCCTGTTCAATACGGGCATCAGAATCTACCTGATTAAGAATTGCTATATCCTCAGCCGTAATATCCATTGGCAAATTATCCACCAATGATGACAAAGGCTGAGTACGATCCACCTTTTGTGTTTGCAGGCGGACAGGCTTTCGATTTAACTTTTCCTGATCGGTGAGCTCAGCAAATGAATAGCTTGTCTCTTTAAAAAACGGTTCATAATCATCAAATTTTTGTGCCAGACTGTAATTAGTAAACCGATAAATATTACCATCATATGCTACTGCATAAACCAAAAACTTGTACTTCGTGCCATCCTCAGTAGTAGCTATGGCAGTAGCCTCATACCCGTTTAATCCATTTTGCTGAATAGACTGTTGAGACTGTATGGTAAATCCATCTTGAGATACATAATTCATCACCGATGCATTAGGCGAATCCACTTCATTATCAATCTGCATAAGCGAGATAGCATCCTGATTTTCATTAACGGCCGCTACCAATGTAGGCTGATTGATAATTTCCCAGGTATCAGGATAATCAAATTGAAATTTCAAATCCGGATGATAAAAGTTGCCATCTTCAGTAAATCCTTCTCGGGGATTTTGACCATAAATTATCCCTTCTATCACGTTCATGTACTTATCCGTATTTTCTATATGCTGCTCATACCCTTTTTGCTGCCATTGCTGTGCCAATTCCGGTATGCGCTTGGCACGTTCCGAAGGGTCAGGATGTGATGATTGCCAGCTTGGGATACTTTGTCCCGATTGTTCTGATATTCGTTCAAGTGCTGAAAAGAACCCTGCACCATCTTCAGCCTCATACTGTTTCATCGCTGCATACTCTACGCCCAGCTGATCAGATTCACGTTCGTCATCCCGTCCGTAACTCAGAAATAAAAACTGGGCCGCTTGACTTCCTAATTGAAGAACACTTTGTCCGGGCACGCCTAACAACTCTTCACTGGCAACAGCTCCGCCAATAAGAGCAATCTGTCCCAACTGCTGCTCGAATGCCCGTTGA
>CAYNKF010000308.1:0-3545 GCA_964397705.1 uncultured Balneolaceae bacterium
GCCCTTTTCCTTGGGTTTTTGGTTAACAGAATTAACCGTTTTGTATTTGTTCGCATTACTCCAATTTGGGTACTTTTCGGCCAATTTTTCGTAACGAATCTGGTATTCAATTCCTTTTAAACCCTTATTAACAGGTCTAAGAGGTATTATTGCAGTAAAAAGTGTTCACATTCAGGGATTTGTAGTAGTACCTAGGAGGCTAAATTTGTTAGAGTTCATGGAATGAAGCATGTAAGTCTCTGGGCAATTACCGGGGGGCTACCAAGGAATTCTATTCATGCAATAAAGGTAGAGTAGAAGCGATTGGCCTTAATACAAAAGACAGGTAGCTATGAGCCACCTGCCTTTGATTTATTGCAATAGTTCTTGGAGATATTATTTCGTATAAACAACGCGCCAGATTTTTCCTTGCTGGGAATCTGAAATAAATAACGAACCGTCGGGGTGAGTGGCAAATCCCATGGGACGGTACTGAGCATTTCCGGGAGAGCGCAACGTGTCTTGGCCGGCAAATCCATTAGCAAATTCTTCGTAATCTCCAGAAGGTTTTTCACCGTCAAAAGGAACAAAAACAACTTTATACCCTTGCTGGGGCTCCGGGGCACGGTTCCAACTACCGTGAAAAGCTATAAACGCACCGTTCTGATACTTAGACGGAAATTGCGATCCCTCATAAAAATACAGATCGTTGGGGGCCCAATGACCGGGAAAAGCCATAATAGGATCCTCATATTTGCCTGATTCTGCCGGCGTCGTACCATCACCGCCATACTCGGGGGACTTCATTTTTTGGTTCTTCTTCCAGTTATAATAAGTGTAAGGCCATCCAAAGTTATCTCCCTCGTTTGCTTGGAAGAATTCTTCGGCGGGTTGCGAGGCATTTTCCTCCTGGGTGTAATAATCGGGCCAGAGAGAGTGTAGCTGATCTCTTCCGTGTTGCACAACATAAAGCTGGTTTACGGAGTTGTTCCAGTCGAGGGCCACTGCGTTACGGATACCGGTAACATATCGTTTCCCGTCTTCATAAGCTTTCTGACCGGTTTCATTAGCATCATACTGCCAGATACCGCCATGTTTTTCGAGCTGAGGACAGGGATCCATACCGGGTGATCCAGGAGTTCTCATTTCTTTCTGACATGCATTGGAAGGACCACCGATATTAACATACATATTGCCTGAATTGTCAAAAGTGATAGGTTTAGCAGCATGTTGAGATTGTTCAGGAAAACCACTGACTACTGTTTCCGGTTCGTTGCTTGGTACCAACTGATCTGGATCCATTTTGTAGCGTACAATGGAGGTATCGGATCCGAAATAGAGATAGCCATTATGCAGTTGGATGCCTGTGCCGGTAGCATTGCCAAAATATTTTACCACATCAGCTTTTCCGTCACCGTTTTTGTCACGTACGGCGGCAATGCCATGACCGTCTTGGGATTCTGAAAGCGCAACATAAAGATTCCCATCCCCATTTATGGTAAGATGTCTTGCAGGACCAACACTATCGGATACTACTACCGCTTGAAAACCGGAAGGAAGGGTGATGCCCCCATTATCGCCAGCGAATTTTAATTGTTTAGCATCTTGCTGGCTACTGCATGCTCCGATAGTAATAAACAGAGCAACTATTAAACTTAGTGTCGATGATTTCATAATCTCATCAATGTTTAATTAAGTAATTTCTATTAAATTCGTATCACACAAAATGTGAAGTACTGTCTGATCATTCCTCGTATCTACTAAAAAAGCGGTGGAATATGAGTATAATAAAAAATAGCTTGTATTAATGAAGACATAAGCTCTTTATATAAATTTTACAAGCTCATTTAACGAGCGTTGCTAATTAATTGGCGTTGGTATCAATTATAAGGTCACGGACGCCGTGAGACCATCCCTTTTTCCTATCCAAATTCATGTTAATACGTGCTAAAAGAGGGCAAAGAATTGTAGAGTCCTATCCGTCCGATACCGGAGCTTTATTTTCAAGCAGTATTTTTGTGTCCGACGGGATGCCAAAATATTAGATAGAACGCTACCCAGTACAAAGGATGCCTAAATTTTTTTTACGCCGCCGATTCGAAGTTATTTGGGTTAAGTTTAATAGTAATTGATAAGATTGAATTCTTATCAAAGAATACCTCCTCCAAAGAGGAGAGTTTATTAACCCGATATACTCAAAAATGGGAGGCTCTAACCAAGAGGTATCGCCCTGATGACCAAGCTTGGGATTATGCCTCTCAAATCATTTTAGAGCAAGTCGAAGGTGACTAGGAAGATAAATTGTTGAAAAATTTGTCGCCGGAGTGGAGCTATTTTTTTTCAAAAACACCTTCGAAATCCAAGCCCGACTAACACCAAATTTTCGAGCAATTTCAGCTTGGTTTTTTATTTTCTTCCATTCTGCTTCCAGTTGTTTGTCAGTTGTATGGTTGCTCTCCACATCCCCAGTGTTATCATCATCTACAACTTTTCTGTTTTGGAGAGCCTTTCTCTTTTCCTTGCAAAACTGTGTAACTCATCTTCAATTCTCTCACGCTCTAGCTGTAGATCATCAAGCTGTTCTAAGTAAAGTTCAGTACATACTATTTTCCATTTCATTAAGCAGCCTAAATTATTTCTATTAACAGAGGCCAAATAATTTTGATTGATCAGGGGATTATAAGATCTCTTTTACACCCGATGGAAAAGAAAGAATTCTGAATAGCATGTATTGAATTTAGAACTCCGATTAGATTGTACTGTTGAAGTACTAAAAATCAGAAATAACATTTACTAAATTAATTGTATCTACAATTATATTTAAATACTTGTAAAAATAAAGTTATATACCTAAAATGATAATTAACAATACTTTAAAGCATCAAGAGGTGGGTATATGTAATACTAATGGAATACCTGTAACAAATATCACCGCTACTAATCATGTTATTAGAGTGCGGTTTATAGTAAAATTACCATGGGAAAAAATATCTTTGAAATTGGACTTGTCATGGCCGGTGCCGTTTCAGCCGGCGCTTACACCGGGGGAGTGATTGACTTTCTATTGCAGGCCCTAAATGAATGGGACCACGCAAAAAAAAGCGGGAGTGATGAAGCACCACCTCACAAGGTTCAGCTTAAAGTTCTCACCGGAGCCTCGGCCGGAGGCATGACAGCTGCCATGTTGGCCGCCATGGTTAATGAATCGTTTACTAATATTAGCTGTTTGCCTGGTCGGGAACCAACCCAGGAAGAAATCAACCAAAATAAGTTATACAACGCATGGGTCGATCAGGTTGATATTTCCAAGCTTTTGCAGGCCAATGATTTAAAAAAATCAAAAAGTAGAGTTACATCTCTGCTCGACTCTACTGTCCTTGACGACATAGCTGATGCAACTATTCGGTTCAATGCCAATGGTACCCGACCGGATTATATATCGGAGATGCTGCATCTCTACCTAACTGTTACGAACCTGCAGGGCATCCCGTACGACATCCAGTTTAAGGGACGATCAGGCAAGGGACACACCATCACCCAACATACCGATTTCTTTCATTTCCTGT
>CAYNKF010000309.1:0-3536 GCA_964397705.1 uncultured Balneolaceae bacterium
CATTAATGCAGCTGCCCGTCAAAATGGTACTACCTACTCGCGACTGATGGGAGCCTTAGGACAAAAAGATATTCAGATCAATCGCAAGGTTTTGGCTGATCTTGCCGTCAATGATCCGGAGACATTCACCGCTATTGTTGAAGAAGCTCAAAGCTAATAGCGTGTAGTTATTATAAAAACCGGTCCCCTCGTATCTTCGGGAGGATCGGTTTTTTTATTTCTATTGAAGGGATCCTCCTAATTAGATAGATTCCACATATTATAGCCCAATACGCCATACGCCCTAATTTTGAGTACCTGCGTATTGCGTGTTTCATATATAGCTGAAATCATTTTCGACCCTATTTTTATGCTCGACGATATAAAGAAGTTAAAACAAGAAGTTACTAACTACAGCATAACAAGCGAACAGCAGCTTGAAGAGTTCCGACTGGAATTTCTCTCCCGAAACGGCAAAGTACAATCAATGTTTTCGCGGATGAGCGAAGTGCCTAATGAAAAGAAGGCCGAAGTGGGACGAGCCATGAACGAGGTGAAAAATCTTGCTGAGCAAACCTTTGAAGAAGCAGAAAAACGATTGGAGCGCGAAGAAGCGACCAGCTTAAAAGCAACGGATGATATTACCCTTCCCGCTCAACCCTATTCGTCAGGTTCTTATCATCCACTTACCCAAACGATGGAAGAAATGAAGAATATTTTCTATCGGCTGGGATTTTCGATTGCAGACGGCCCTGAAATTGAAGATGACTTTCATAACTTTACGGCTTTAAACTTTCCGCCGAATCATCCTGCACGTGACGAACAGGATACTTTTTTTATTGAGAAAAATGAAAACGATCAGGATTTAGTGCTACGCACGCACACCTCTCCTGTTCAGATTCGCCTGATGCAGAAGCAAGAACCACCAATCCGTGCCATCATGCCGGGACGTGTATATCGCAACGAGGCCGTATCTCCCAAATCATATTTTCTGTTTCACCAAGTAGAAGCACTTTACATAGATACGGATGTAAGCATCGCCGAACTTAAGGAAACCCTTATTAGTTTTGCCAAACTGATGTTTGGTTCTGATGTTAAATATAGACTACGTCCAGGGTACTTCCCTTTTACAGAACCCAGCCTGGAAATGGATATATGGTGGGAAACGAACGATACTAACGACGATGGAAAATGGCTTGAAATTCTCGGATCTGGGATGGTCGACCCCAACGTACTGAAAGCTGTAGATATCGACCCCGAAAAATATACTGGTTTTGCTTGGGGAATGGGCGTTGAGCGTATAGCTATGCTTCGCCATCAAATTGATGATATCCGCATATTTTATAACAACGACGTCCGATTTTTAGAACAATTTCATTAAATAACCTTTAGATAAGAACACAGATAACACGGATCAAAACAGATATCAACTGTTCTAATTTTACAAATTTTACTATGCTCCCGTGTTTTCATAAAAATTATTTATAGCTAATGAAGATTTCTTACAACTGGCTAAAAGAATTTATTGATCTACCCCTGACACCTGAAGAAACTGCCGAAAAACTCACACTTATCGGCTTAGAGGTTGAAGAAGTAACGCAATTTGGCAGCAAGCTTGAAGGAGTGGTCGTTGGTGAAGTTTTGGATGTCAGCGATCATCCCAATGCTGATCGCCTTCGTATTTGTAAGGTTAACACCGGCTCTGCTCAACATCAAATTATCTGCGGTGCAGACAATGTAGCCGCAGGACAGAAGGTACCTGTTGCCACCGTTGGCACTACCTTACCGGTTGAAACGGAAAACGGCGAACCCTTTACCATCCGAAAAGCGAAATTACGTGGTGAGAAGTCCAACGGCATGATCTGTGCTGAGGATGAGCTTGGGCTTGGTGATGATCACAGTGGAATTATGGTACTAGACAACGGTCTTAAACCCGGCATACCGTTGTATGAAGCAATAGACTTGTACCAGGATTACATTATTGATATTGAGCTTACCCCTAACCGTCCGGACGCTACTTGTCACCTAGGCGTAGCCCGAGATTTAGCTGCTGCACTTAATCTCGAACTCGATAAACCTTTTGATACTGACTTTGAAGACGCCAAACTACTGGACGATATTGATATCACAATTGAATCTCCTGAAAAATGTCACCGCTATGTTGGTAAAGTAGTGAAAGACGTAAGCGTTGAAGATTCCCCCAAATGGTTGCAAAATCGACTCAAAGCCATTGGTGTTCGACCTGTAAACAACATTGTTGATATCACAAATTATGTGATGTTTGAACTTGGGCAACCCCTTCACGGTTTTGATGCCGATACCATAAAAGGGAACAAAATTGTTATACAGGATTTTGATGAAGAGTTGGAATTTGAAACACTTGATCATGTAGAACGAACCTGCTCTGCAGGAACGCTTTTTATATGTGATGGAAAAGAACCTGTTGCCATCGCGGGGGTAATGGGGGGCGTTGACTCTGAGGTTAGTGACCAAACACAAAATGTATTAATTGAAAGTGCCTATTTTGACCCCGCAACAATACGGAAAACGGCTAAAGAACAGATGTTGCAATCGGATGCCTCTTATCGTTTCGAACGCGGCATAGATCCCCAGCTACAACGTATTGCAGCAGAACGAGCGGCAGAACTGATGGGTGATATTGCAGGAGGTACAGTTGTTAATGCTTGTACCGATGAGCATCCGATAAAAACGGAAGCAAAAGAGCTTACGCTGAGAAAATCGTACGTCAATCGTCTTTTAGGGACCGATTTCAGCATTGATGAGATTGAGAATATACTGCAGGGGCTTGAGCTCGAACTGCTTAATAAAAATAATGATGTTCTTACTTATTCGATCCCCACATTTCGTCCCGACTTAGAGCGAGAAGTTGATTTAATCGAAGAAGTCGGAAGACTTTTTGATTACAACAACATTCCTGCACCAAAACACGGTAAGTTTACATCGCCTGAACCGTTAACTGACTGGGAACAGTTATTAAGTAAAGCCAAGGAAACAGCTAATGGAATGCAGTTTCGGGAAATTTATTCAAATTCACTCATGCCCGAGGAAGATGCTCAATTGCTTGGAGATCTGGATAACATGGTTCATACCCTGAACCCTATATCAACAGATATGACGACCCTCCGACCTTCCCTGCTGTATGGTTTTTTGACATCAGTAGCATATAACTTCAATCGAAAAGCAAAACAGGTTCGTTTTTTTGAAGTAGGTAATGTTTTTGAAAAAGCCGAAGAGGGAACCTATCATGCAAATATTGAGGAGCAAACCAATATTCTTTTTGGACTGGCCGGATTTAAAACTATTGAACACTGGAAAACAAATCCGGAGCATTATGATGTTTTTGATCTTAAAGCACCGGTAGAAAACTTTTTACGACAGTTTGACCTTTTGGATGCCCTCTCCCAGCAAGCCGATGACAATAACAGATTGCTATATACCTTTGAAGACGAGGAAATTGGACGAATCTATGAGATTCCTAAAGAGTTACGAAACAATTACGATATTGAACTTCCCGCTTTTGCTGCTGAATTTTCACT
>CAYNKF010000310.1:0-3536 GCA_964397705.1 uncultured Balneolaceae bacterium
TACCATGCGAATTTTATCCACTCCCGGCACCATCTGTTTAACCAATTCTGCCATTTTAACTTTGATCACTGTTGGCGCACCGAAAGAGGTAGAGTTTGCAGCTGTTTCTTTAACCGCTTCAATCACCGGTTCATAGGCATGACCCAGAATCATCGGTCCCCAAGACCCTACGTAGTCGATATATTCTTTTCCATCAACATCTGTAAGAATAGATCCCTTTGCCTTTTCTAAAAATACGGGCGTACCGCCTACCGATTTAAAAGCCCGTGCGGGAGAGTTTACGCCTCCGGGAATAAATTGCTGTGCTCGCTCAAATAATTTTTTACTCTTTTCTAACATAACCTTTAGTTAAATATTTCTTTCATGCGGACACACTGTAGTGTCGCAACCATAACAAATTCCATATCTCATTTTTAATGTGTAATCCTAAACTCTTTTCAGGATCTCCTGCATTTAGTGCTGAAATAAATTCAACACGACACGCTGTTTATAACTTCTTATTTAATACCTTCGATGCTGCCTTGGCAAAATAAGTTGCAATCAAATCGGCACCGGCACGCTTGAATCCAACCAATGCTTCCATCATCGCTTCCTCTTCATTTAGCCACCCTTTTTGAGCCGCGGCCTTTAACATAGCGTATTCTCCGGAGACATTATAAACCGAAACCGGTACAGAGACGTTTTCCTTCACGGCTCTAATCACATCCATATACGGTAGGCCGGGCTTCACCATCACGATATCTGCCCCTTCCTGTTCATCAAGTTTTGCTTCTTTAATAGCTTCTTGAACATTAGCGGGATCCATCTGGTACGTTTTCTTATCACCAAACCCAGGGGCCGAATCCAAGGCGTCCCGAAACGGTCCGTAGTAACTGGATGCATATTTAGCGCTATAGGCCATAATACCGGTGTGCTCGAACCCTTGCTCGTCCAATGCCTTACGCATCGCGCCGATGCGACCATCCATCATGTCTGATGGGGCAACCATATCAACGCCAGCTTTGGCATGACTCACAGCCATTTTAGCTAATACTTCAACAGACTCATCATTCAGGATTTCACCATCCTCCACGATACCATCATGACCATAACTCGAATAGGGATCCATTGCTATATCAGTCATTACCACTATTTCGGGATATTCTTCTTTGATAGCCCGTACAGCCCGTTGCATGAGTCCGTCGGAATTAAGCGCTTCAGTGCCCTTATTATCTTTGAGCTCATCTGGCACCTTTGCAAAGACCAATACCGATTGAATACCCACATCTTTTAATTCTTGGATTTCATCCATCAACAAATCCAACGTATAGCGATAGTAATCCGGCATGGATGGGATTTCAACCTTCTCATTTTCGCCTTCCATCACAAAAACCGGAGCGATAAAATCAGCCGGCTTTAAACTATGCTCAGCTACCATATCGCGCATGGCTGCCGAATTTCGCAATCGTCGTCCGCGTATGTATGGAAATTGCCCGTGTGTCATTCTAAACAAATTTAAATTATGTGTCACCCTGAACTCATTTCAGCATGACAAACTTTTTTATCGTTATTACGTCCGTCATTTCAATTCAAAATTCCTTCTTCCTCACCATATGCAATCCAATCAATGGGATTTTTAAGTCGTTCAATTAGATACGCCTCGCGGCTTCCTGCTTCTATATCAAAATCGTAATCCCACCGGACCCGTGGTGGCAAACTCATTAAAATAGACTCGGTACGCCCGTCTGTTTTCAGGCCGAATAATGTACCGCGATCATGAATCAAATTAAACTCTACGTAGCGTCCCCGCCTAATCTCCTGAAAATATTGCTGACGGTCGGCATAGGACTCATCTTTGCGTCGCTCAACAATCGGCACATAGCTATCTAAAAATACATTACCGACTTCGGTTGTAAAATCGTACCAATCCTCAGCAGAACGTTCTTTATTAGGACGCAAGTAATCAAAAAACAGCCCCCCAACACCACGCCCTTCCGAACGGTGATCGTTATAAAAATATTTGTCACACTCCTTTTTAAACCGGGGGTAGAGCTCTTGCCCATGTTTGTCACAGGCATCTTTAAGTACCTGATGAAAATGAACAGCGTCTTCATCCCACAAATAATAGGGCGTTAGATCCGCGCCGCCGCCAAACCACTGATCACGCACATCATTCATATCAGCATCATCATACAACTCAAAATAGCGATAATTGGCATGCACAGTGGGTACCATCGGGCTTTGAGGATGAATGACAAGTGAGAGTCCTCCGGCCCAGAACCAACCCTGCTCTACCTCAAAACGCTTGCGAATCAGTTCGGGCAGCTCTCCATGCACGCTGGATATATTGACACCTCCCTTTTCAAAAACATCGCCCTTTTCAATCACACGGGTATGTCCTCCACCCCCGCCATCGCGATCCCAGTCATCGTGCCGAAATCGTGCTTTCCCATCGATCTGTTCTAGTCGATTACAGATCTCATTTTGGAGATTCTTAATGTAGGCTTCGAATCGGTTTTTAATGCTTTCCTTACTCATTCCATTCAATTCTAATAGAACACGGATCTTACGGATTTAGCTGATAACCACAGATTAGTCTGCGCAAAACTGTTTTTGTTTTATCCGTATTATTAGTGTTCTATTTATTTCGCTTCATATTCTTTAACGGTATCTACAAAAGTGCGGGCGTTGTCGACGGGAATATTTGGCAAAATACCGTGTCCCAAATTCGCAATATAGTTCTGCGTTCCAAAGCGGTCGATCATGCGTTTGGTCTGACGACGTATTTCATCTTGCGGCATCATAAGTTTTGAAGGATCAAAATTTCCCTGCAAAACCACCTCGCCCCGCGTTGCATCACGCCCGTATTCAGGCGTAATGGTCCAATCGAGACCCAGTGCCGATGCGTTACTCTTAAAACTGAGTCGCTCCAAGGCATACCAGCTGCCTTTAGCAAACAGAATGACCGGTACCTCGTCAATAGCATCACAAATTTCCATAAGGTACGGCATTGCCCATTCATTAAAATCTTCGGGACTCAGTAACCCCGACCATGAATCGAACAGCTGTACCACTTGTGCCCCAGCTTCAATTTGGGCTTGCAGATAATCAATCGTTGCATTTGTTAGCTCTTTCATTACGTGCTTGGCCGCATCGGGATGCTGATACATAAAGGCCTTCGCCTTGGCAAAATTTTTAGAACCTTCGCCCTGTACCATATAGCAGAAGAGCGTCCACGGCGCCCCGGCAAAACCAATCAGTGGCACGCGTCCGTTAAGTTCTTTGCGCGTAAGCGTAATCGCCTCCATAACGTGATTCAGTTTCTCAGGAATATCCTCAGCCAAAATTGAAAAAGCGTCATCTACACTGCGGACAGGATTATCCATTACCGGGCCCTTGCCTTTAACCAGATCCACATCAATGCCAAGTGCCTGTGGAATCGTCAAAATATCCGAAAATATAATCGCAGCATCGGGTTCTAATTCATCAATGGGCTGGATGGTAATTTCACAAGCCAGTTCCGGAGTCTCAACGCGTTCAAAAAAAGTGTATTTCTT
>CAYNKF010000311.1:0-3529 GCA_964397705.1 uncultured Balneolaceae bacterium
TTCAATCAAAACAGATTTAGAATCATTTAAATTGGATATCCTCAAGGCCGTACCGCTTGGTTTGATATATAATGAGCTTTTGAATAACGCATTTAAACATGGATTTGCAGATAAAAAAGAAGGGGAAATTTCAATTACTCTAACAAAAGAAGATAATCTGGCAACTTTAACCGTAGCAAACGACGGTAATACTTTACCCGATGATTTTTCATTTGACGAGAGCCAGTCGCTTGGTATGACATTGGTACAAACACTTACCAAACAGTTAGAGGGGAATATCAGCTTTACTCAAAATGGGAATACCGTATTTAAGATCACATTCCCGGTTACCGATACAGACTCTTCTTCAGAAATAACTTAAACAAAAATTCCTGGGACATTCGGGAAAATACCTCAGGAATTATCAAGTACCGTGGGACGGAATCGAACCGTCGACCTCCGGGTTATGAATCCGACGCTCTCACCAACTGAGCTACCACGGTATACTGATCAAATCAAGAGTTGCCAAATATAAAGCAATTCTAACTAAATATTAAGTCTTGCCTTTAACTTTTTTTCAAACCTTCTTGTGGAAAACCGACATCTTTTTTTGAGGCTCATCGAAATCGCCTTATTTTCCAGCTTATAAATTCAAAATACATTTTAAGCACTGAATTCCGTTATTTCTCATGGCAAAGAAAATCACCGAAAGAACCGAAGATTTTTCACAATGGTATCAAGATGTAATTCGTGAAGGTAAGCTGGCCGATCACTCTCCTGTGCGTGGCTGCATGGTTATTCGTCCCAATGGCTATGCCCTTTGGGAAAACATGCAGGATTCACTGGACCAGATGTTCAAAGATACCGGCCATGAGAATGCATACTTCCCGCTATTTATTCCAAAATCTTTTTTATCGAAAGAAGCTCAGCACGTTGAAGGCTTTGCCAAAGAATGTGCAGTCGTCACCCATAGTCGTTTGCAGAGCTCTGATGACGGTGTAGAAGTTGATCCCGAATCAAAGCTGGAAGAAGAACTTATTGTTCGTCCCACTTCCGAAACGATCATCTGGGATTCGTACCGCAACTGGATTCAATCATACCGCGATCTGCCTATCCTGATCAATCAGTGGGCCAATGTTGTTCGCTGGGAAATGCGAACGCGCCTGTTTCTTCGCACTATGGAATTTCTGTGGCAAGAAGGCCATACCGCACATGCCACAAAAGAAGAAGCCGTCGAAGAAACACGGCAAATGCTGGAAGTGTACCGCACCTTTGCCGAGGAATATATGGCCATGCCGGTAAAAACAGGGGTGAAAACGGAATCAGAACGTTTTGCCGGAGCAGTAGATACGTACTGTATTGAAACGCTGTTACAGGATAACAAAGCACTGCAAGCCGGTACTTCTCACTTCCTGGGACAAAATTTCGCCAAAGCGTTTGATGTGAAATTCCAGAGTTCAGAAGGAGAACACGAATACGTGTGGGCCACCAGCTGGGGTGTTTCTACCCGACTCATTGGGGGATTGATCATGACACACTCCGACGACCAGGGCCTTGTACTGCCTCCAAAACTGGCACCGAACCAAGTTGTTATTGTGCCTATCTGGAAAAGTGATGAACAGCAAGAACAAGTGCTCGATTATTGTCAGGAAATCATGGACGAGCTACAAGCCCTTAACATCCGTTTTAAGCTGGATGACCGAGAAAATATGAGTCCGGGCTGGAAGTTTAATGAGCACGAAGCTGCGGGCATCCCCTTGCGATTAACTATTGGTCCTCGCGATCTCGAAAATAATAATGTAGAATTAGCCCGACGCGACACGTTGGACAAGAATATCGTCAGTCGAGAGGGCATTGCTCAAAAAGTTGATGAACTGCTGGATACCATCCAGGATGATCTTTATGAGTCGGCCCAAAACCGCATCCGGGAAAATACACATAGCGTTGATTCTTATGATGAGTTCAAAGAAGTGATCGAGAATGAAGGCGGCTTTGTATATGCACACTGGGACGGTACAGCCGAAACCGAAGAAAAAATAAAGGATGAAACAAAGGCAACCATCCGCTGTATCCCGCTCGAAGATGGCGAAGAGGGGAAATGTATGGTAACGGGGGAACCTTCGGAACAGAAAGTTTTATTTGCTCGTGCCTACTAAATAATGCCTATGGAGCAACCGCCCGTAGACAGCACACTTAATATTGTTGATCGATTTGCCGAGGAAGGTGCAGCGCGTCTGATTTCTGACCTCGGCAATCCTTTATTGATGCCTCCCGCCCTATTTCTGGGTACCTGTCTTCTTTTAGACCAATCACTGTTTTCAACAGTACAAATTACCGGTATCGCGGTTATTTGCTACAGCGTATTACCATTCCTGCTCACAATTTCTATGTTTCGGCGTGGAATCATCCATTCCTTGGATTTGCCACTACGGAAAACGCGAACCATACTGTATGCATTTTCCATCGTCAGCGCAGCCCTTGCTTCCCTTATTATTTATCAACTTATACCGACGCTCCACTTTTTCATTTTTGTACTTTCACTGGTAGTATTGGCTAATCTATCTATCTCTTTCCTCCTAAATCTACGGTGGAAGGTAAGCGTGCATTCTGCATCAGTTTCGGTAGCAGGTACTATATACTATCTCATATTTCTCTGGGGGATAACCGAATATCAAAACATCACATTAATTTTATCCTTAATTCACCTTTTGCTACTTTTACCTGTAATGATGTGGGCGCGGTATCATCTTAGTGTCCACTCATTAACAGAATTATTTGGCGGAGCTACTGCCGGAATTTTACTAACAATCATTGAGTTAATCATACTTACAAATATATGGTAGAGGAGACCCTTGAAGCGCCCTATTCTCATTACTTGTTTGATTCCGGGCTGAGCCAAAAAATAGACCGGCGTACTATCGAAGAAATGGAGATCGACGGGTTTACACTGATGGAAATTGCCGGTTCTTCGGCTGCCAAAATACTCCTGCAGGAAAAAGAACTAACGCACGGAGTTTATCTTTGCGGCAAAGGAAATAATGCCGGTGATGCGCTTGTCGTCGCACGATATCTTCTTCAGAACAATATCAGTTCAACAATTGTTTTTTTAAGCGGATCAGATGACCTTTCTCCTGATACTCAAAAAAATTTAGCGCTTCTAAGGAAGTTTAATTCAAACGATAAGCTGACGCTTTTCGAGGGTTGGAAACAGTTCAATTCTCCAGAAGAATTTGACTTCATTATTGATGGAATGCTCGGCACTGGTTTAAGCAGCGATGTTCGAGGTGATTATATCAAGGCAGTAGAATGGGCAAATCAACAATCAGAGCCCGTTTTCGCCATGGATATACCTACCGGTTTGCATGCTGATTCCGGTAAAATTATGGGAACTGTTATTAATGCCCATACTACATTTACTTTTGGGGGACGTAAATTGGGACTCTACCTCGGAAATGGTCCGGAAAAGGCCGGTTCAATTCATTACTGTGAACTTCCTTTCCCCAATCAGTTTAAAGAAGATTGCAATAACTACCTTCTTGATGAAAGCTGG
>CAYNKF010000312.1:0-3527 GCA_964397705.1 uncultured Balneolaceae bacterium
ATGATTTTATATCGGCAAAAGGCATCACTCAGAAGGAACGAGATGAACTTGTTGAAAGTAATAAGGATAAGTGGGGTAGATACTGGTACGTGTTACCTAATCCTGTTTATGGATCATGGGAAAATGCGCTATACAATTTTGATAACTCATTGAGTCCCGCACAAATTGACAGTGTGAAAAAAGCACGCCTCAACTCCAAGAAAGAATAAATTACTAAACGAAGATAAAGCATCGAATGCAGATCAAAAATAAAAAGGTCCCGTTCATTAAAACGGGACCTTAACTCTAGCAGTAGCTAAACCTTACAATGCTTAGGCAGATTTTTTATTCTTCTTTTCGCGAATTAACATGACGCCCAATGCTACAGCCAGTAACACGCTGCCGCCGAGCAAGTACACAAGTATATTATTAGATCGGGGCTGGGCAATCTGGGTCCACTCATCTACTTTTTGTTTAAGTTTAGAGATCTCTTCCCGGCTTAACACGTCGGCATGAGCCAAGTTGTTCGTCCATTGTACTTCAACGCGATCCCAAAACTCCTTGAATTGCTGGAGATCCTTATAATTTGCTTCAGAAGGATTATCCTTGCTCTCCTTGATTTTTTGATCCAAGTAAGAATGTAAAGCGGTTTTTAACTCATCAGTAGACTTAAAAGAAGTGGTTTCGATACCTTGTTGCGTAAAATAATCATTAACTGCATCAATGGTATTGGTCTGCAACAAGTTATTCCAATCAGTCAAGTTTGTATTAATATTTTCCGCAAGCATATCGGCATTCTCACCATCATAAACCTCGTGGATTTTATCGCCAAGCTTATTCCACATTGCCTGGAATTGATAATTCACCTCTGCCATCCGCATGTAATCATCCAGCTGTAAATTAGAAGTATTACGCTGTAAGATTTGAATATTCTCATCAGAAATATCATGGACTAATTTAAGAGCGTCGTTTGTCTTAATCCGTGATCGTTGATCGTAATCCTCAATTTCTTGTAAGGCATCCAAGTCCATATTCTGATACGTTACAACCATTGAATCAATAAACGTTAAAATGAGCTCATCGCGCTTCTCTAAACTTTGGCGATACTCGCGTACCATATTTGATAGTTCTTTTTCACTTTCAGTAGACTTACGAATAGCTGTTTTAAGAGAATCAGTCTGTTGGTCGAGCTGGTTTAAGTCCTGTTCGTATGATGCAAGCTGGCTCTCAAGCTTATTAAGCTGCCTTTGCTGCTCAGTAATAGTTTTAACCTTGTTTAGTGTACGGACAGATGACTTCTTCAAACTCTCCATTTGCTCTTTATACGTATCCGGGTATAAAGCTTTGTCAAGCAATTCTTCATGGGCACTAAATTTTTGATCAAATTTCTTGATTGATTCGATCAACTTTTCAGCACTATCTGCTGATGATACATTTTCAACCTGTTGTTCATAGTTAGCATATTGCTGCTTAAATGTTTTTTGTATCTCGTAATCCGACTGTGCCTCCTGGGCGTAAAGTGCCGATGAAAAAAGTCCGAATACGACCGTCAATAATATTACTATTCGAATGTTCATAATTAGTTCACCTCGCGTTGAGCCATTTGCGATTCTTCTTTTTCAATACTTCCTGCATGAACCTTCCACACTTCGCCAGTAGATCGATTAAGCAATTGAATGTGCGTCATTCGTTGGTTAAATGCAGGTTTGGCGATACCTTCTTCCGTCGTCTTTAAAGTCTCTTTTAAAACTAATTTGCCTTTTTCCGGTGCCATAACGTAAACGTTACTGTAATTTGGGGCGGTTATATAGTAGTAACCTTCTTGGCCACGGATATACCTCACCTGTTTTGTAGTAATAGAAGAAGTGTCTTGAGTCTCGGCATACTGAATAGGCTTAATATTAAACGTTAACCCGTGTTTGATATCTTGAACAGTACCGTCCTCGTCGGGTTGTAGAACCGACTCAATGGATTGTGAATAATCTACCTTGCTAATAACCATTGATTGCTTGCATCCTGCCAGTAGTATCATTGCAATCACAGTTATCAAGGTAACCGTATGTATGAATGACTTCATGATATTTTGTTTCTATTTATAAGTAATTGAACTATAGTTTTGCTGTTCAATTACTTATAGAGAGTATCATGAACAAATGTTCCTCAAAAGAACAGAAGGGTTATGAGAGTAGAATTTCACGTACATTTTTTTACTAAGAAATTAATCAAGCTAACAGATGTTAAATAAATGTAATTCCTGTTACAAAGAAACAAGAATATCTTTAGGGACATCTTCGAGAAGTTGATCACACCCCTGCAAGGCTTCCAACTCAATAATAAATGAATAGCCTACAACGTGCCCTCCAAGTTGTTGAACCAACTCGGTAGCCGCATTAGCTGACCCACCTGTGGCTATCAAATCGTCGTGAATAAGAATGCGGTCACCATCCGAAAATGCATCTTCATGCATTTCAATGGTATCCTTACCATATTCAAGTGCATACGTTGCTGATACGGTTTCGGCAGGTAGTTTTCCAGGTTTACGGACGGGAATAAATCCAGCATGGAGATCTTGAGCTAGGTTTGTTCCAAACAAAAAACCGCGTGATTCCAGCCCCAGTACGTAGTCGATATCCATATGGCGAAATGGACGAGCCAATACTTGGGAGGTAAGTTCCAGTGTATCGGAGTTCTGCAGAAGCGGAGTTATATCCTTAAACTGAATACCCGGTTTAGGGAAGTCTGGAATATTACGGATATTCTCCTTTAATAATGTAATTATTTGTTGTTTAACATCGTCCATTTGCCGTATTTTCTGATTCAAATTATCATGCTGATAATACCTATTTGATCCCCAAGGAAGCAAATTAAATGAATTCTGATATTCCCGGTACCCAAAAACACCTTCGATTTATGCAACAGGCCTTCTTTCTGGCTGAACAGGCCTATGAAGAAAAAGAAGTTCCGGTTGGTGCCGTTGTGGTAAAAAATGATCATATCATTGGCAAGGGATATAACCAGACAGAACGGCTAAATGACCCCACGGCTCATGCTGAAATGCTGGCTATCTCGGCTGCATGCTCAACGCTTGGCCAGAAATATCTTCTAGATTGCACGCTTTATGTAACTCTTGAGCCCTGCCCTATGTGTGCTGGCGCGCTCGTTTGGTCCAAGATTGATCAAGTGGTGATTGGTGCGCTAGATGCGAAAGCGGGAAGCTGTGGCAGTGTTTATAATCTTGCATCAAGTAGTAAGCTTAATCACCAAGTTGATGTTATGCATGGATTTATGGAAGAAGACTGTGAGTGGATATTAAAACAATTCTTCCAAGAACGTCGATCAGAAGGTAATGGTCAAACTGGTTTATGACACAGAAATTCGTTGTTTCTTACCATTGGTTCGAGAATGGCAAATATAAGGGGTTTTTCCTTTTAGAACGCCATTTAAGGAGGTTAGTGATTTCCCAATAACATAGTTATATAAAAATTTAAGGGCTTGTTGCGCTTGGGATTTTATTGAATCCGAAACCTCTCGATTTTTTACAAGGTGAT
>CAYNKF010000313.1:0-3520 GCA_964397705.1 uncultured Balneolaceae bacterium
TTTGCAGCTAATTTTAAGCCCGTTGAAGCCCCGCTTGCAGCTGCATCAATGCCATTGGCATCCGTTTTTTCGACACTCATGTTGACTTCTCCTTTTGTTACCGGCTCATCCACTTCGGGGTACATTATTTTAGCAATAACAAGGGCAGCAGGGGCTGCCATTAAACTTGCCCCCAGCAATTGTTCAGCAAACATTAGACGACCTACATCTAAGGCAACATCATGGGCTTGGGCGTAGGAGTTGCCTAACATCTGTACGTATGCAGCCATTACACCACCAGCAATAGTGGCCATTCCGCCGGTCATTACAGCCAACAATTCAGATTTAGTCAGCTTTTTAATATAAGGCTCAATGACCAAGGGGGATTCCGTTTGCCCCACAAATATATTTGAAATAACTGCTAATGACTCAGCTCCCGAGGTACCCATGACTTTTTGCATCCCTTTAGCCATATACTTCACAATGCGCTGTAGAATTCCATAGTGATACAATATTGCAGTCAGTGAAGCAAAAAAGATAATGGTTGGCAATACTTGGAAGGCAAAAAAGTTACCCATACTATCTTCCATACCGGGACTTTTTGCTAAATCACCAAATATAAATTTAGCACCTTCGGTTGTGAAATCTAATACAATCACAAAGAAGGATGATACCCAGCTAAAGAAATCTTTCGGCCATCCTAAGGGGGTCCAGTATTCAGACATTTGCCGACCTTTCAAGATAAATACGGCCAAAATAAACTGTATCCCAAGGCCAGTACCAACCAAGCGCCAATTAATATGTTTTTTGTTTTTACTAAATAATACTGAAATGCCGATAATAACCGCCATTCCAATCATACCACGAAGTATGTCAATCATGATTCGTTTTCTTCTTTCATATTATCTTGTTTCTGGATAGGCTGAATGGGCTTTCCTCTTCGTTTGTCAACAGGAGGGCGATAACAATGTCTGGCACGAGGTTCATAGGCATCTGTTTCCCCAACAAGTACCCGATCCGTACTTTCTACGACCCGTTGTGAGTAATGAGCCATGGTTCCACTTTCTGCACAAACAGCATGGAGTTTGGTAACATATTCTGCGATGGCTAACATTTGGGGCATAGGCTCAAAAGGGCGTCCTTCAAAATCCATATCAAGACCGGCTACGATCACTCTTTTGCCATCATTTGCCAGGGTGTTGGCGACATTCATGAGTTGTTTGTCGAAAAACTGTGCTTCGTCAATACAAACAACTTCTGCTTCGCCGGTAAGTAGTACAATTTGATCAGCGGTATCAACCACTAAACCGGGCAATACATTTTTATTGTGCGAGACTACATCTTCCTCATCATAGCGGTCATCAACCTTCGGTTTTACCACTACCACTTTCTGCCCGGCAATATGGGCTCGTTTAGCTCGTCTAATCAGTTCTTCCGTTTTACCGCTAAACATCCCACCACATACAACTTCAATCCAGCCAACTTTGTGCGGTACAAATGACGGTTCGTTAAGCATAAATACTTTTTTATAAATGATTCTGGGTGCCCCTGTTAAAGCATTGAATATATCTTTGTAAGGGTAAAAATAAAAAGATGAATTCGAATTGAATGTTACGTTGATTGCAATCGATCAGTATTGATCTCATCCACCGATCTACATCCCGATAACGCCATCGTTAACTCAAATTCTGCGCGGTAGTTCTGGATAACTTCTTTCACGCCTTGTTTACCGGCAATGGTTAGGGCATAGGTATAAGGCCGTCCCAGCAATACTGCATCAGCTCCCAGGGCAATCGCCTTGAACATGTCACTGCCCGATCGTATTCCGCTGTCCATTAATAATGGGATATCCCCATTTATTTCTTCTGCTATATCAGGCAATACATCAATAGCACTTACCGCTCCATCGACCTGGCGTCCCCCGTGATTTGATACAATAATTCCATCCATATCTCTTTCAATAGCTTTGCGCGCATCATTGGCATTTAAAATACCTTTCAACAGTATGGGCAAATCAGTAAGTGATCGCAAAAAGCAGAGATCCTCCCAAGTCAATGAGGGGCGCGAGTAGCACTCAATAAATGTTTTAACGGCCCTGCGGGGGTCATCAGAAAGTAAGTTACTCCAAAATCCACCGGGATAATTCTGAGCCATTTTTATAAGGGCCTTGATCGATTCCCAAGTGAGTTTTGGTGGTTCGTCAGCATCTCCCAGCGATGTTTTCATTAGTTCTCGAAATACCGGATCACTTGTATATTGTGCGATTCCACGCCCGCGTAAAAATGGAAGGTAACTTAGATTAAGGTCACGGGGACGCCATCCGAGCATGGTTGTATCAAGGGTAAGTACGATAGCTTCACAACCACATGATTCTGCTCGACGCACAAAGCTTTCAACAAGATCGTCGGATGTACTCCAATACAATTGAAACCAGCGGGGAGAATTACCCATAACAGAGCTGCAGGTTTCCATATCAACAGAAGCTTGACTGGAAAATATAAAAGGAACGTTTTCGGCAGCTGATGCTTTAGCTACCGCCAAGTCTGCTTCCGGATGAGCCATGTCCAAGACGCCAATAGGCGCCAATAGAAAAGGAACAGGGTAGTGACGTCCAAATAGGGAGATTTCTGTATTGCATGTCGAAACATCATTAAGCATGCTCGGCACTATTTTCCACTGATTGAAGTCGGAGCGATTGGATTTTTTGGTGATCTCACGCCCTGCGGAACCGTCAATATAAGCATAAGCCTCCTTTGACATTTTCTTTTTAGCAACAGTACGGAGCTTATCGAAAGAAACTGGAATTGTTTTGTTCTTACCTCGAAGACTTCCTAAAAAAATATCGGTCTGCCGTTTTCTCGAAAATAGTTTATCGGAAGCCATATTTATTTGACATCCTTTTCTTTCATAAGGTGGTTCTGACGATACATATCAACAAATACCCAGATGATAGGGTAAGGAGGAAAAAGTATGGAACATACAAGCTTAAGATTTTTTTTGCGGGATTCCGGCAGTTGAGAAAGGCCTGCTATGCCGGCCATCCAAAAAATAAACGCAAGAAATATAGTGAAGGCGACTGTGATAGAACCGATAAATCCGAAGCTATTGTAAAAGGTTTCAAGCATTGAGTTTCTACTCTACTTTAACAGTTAATTTCCTTATTTTTGTGGCTTGTCGTTAAAAATAAAATATAAATAATAAATACCACATGCTCCCCGTAGTTTCAATCGTAGGACGGCCTAATGTAGGCAAATCTACTATATTTAATCGATTGATTGGCAGCCGTAAAGCCATTGTTGATGACCAATACGGTGTAACCCGTGACCGACATTATGGAGAATCCTTCTGGAACGGCCGCGAATTCAATGTTATTGACACTGGCGGATACCTGCCGAACGAAACTGACGTGATGATTCAAGGTATACGGGAACAGATTCATATTGCTATAGAAGAGTCTGATCTTATTCTGTTTGTGGTTGATACAGAAGCCGGCATAACCAGTCTCGACCAATCGGTAGCCCAACTGCTTAGGCAGGAAGAG